>NZ_JBBIAM010000048.1:0-63677 GCF_054185185.1 Bradyrhizobium sp. UFLA05-153 | reverse complement strand
TATCTCGTTGCCATCATCGACTGGGCGAGCCGTGCAGTGCTAGCGTGGCGTATCTCCAATACAATGGATACCTCGTTTTGCCTCGCTGCGCTCGACGACGCTCTGGCACGGTATGGCAGGCCGGAGATCTTCAACACCGACCAAGGCAGCCAATTCACGAGTGCGGCCTTCACCGGCGCGTTGGCCGGCGCAGGGATCAGGATCTCAATGGATGGCCGCGGTCGTTGGATGGACAATGTCTTCATCGAGCGGCTGTGGCGCTCGCTCAAGCATGAGGACATCTATCTCAAGGGCTATGCCGACGGTCGCGAGGCCAAGGCAGGAATCGCAAACTGGATCGCCTTCTACAACGGTCGCCGCCTTCATCAGGCACTCGGTTATCGCGCGCCGATGGCGGTCTGGCGCGAACGGATGCAGGCTGCGAAGGCTGTGGACATGATGGACAACGCCGACGCGTTGACCACATGCCCACAGCAACAGCAGCAGACAGGGTTTCTCGCAGCGTGATAGAAACGGATCAGGAGCGGTCAGTTTCCAACTAACAAACCGGCTCAAGCGGTCCCGCTCCGCGGGTCCATTTCATGACATCGGAGTTTTTGACAACCAAGCATGGCTTACGTCAGCTTGTGACAACAAGTTTTCCGATCCTGCTTATTGACGAAAGTCAGGACACTGCTCGGCCATTCATGGATGCCGTCCTCAACCTTCAATCTGGTTATCCGGAGAGCTTCTGCTTGGGGCTCTTTGGTGACACGATGCAGCGGATCTATGCAGACGGCAAGGAACGGCTGGCTGAAGCCATTCCAGCCGACTGGGCGCGTCCACGGAAGATTATGAATCATCGTTGTCCGGTCAGAGTCATAACTCTGATAAACAAGCTTCGCGAAGATGATGACAGGCAGGAACAGCGCGCGAGGAGCGGTGCAGAGACGGGTGTTGTCCGACTGTTTCTTGTGCCCGGCACCGTCGCCAACCCCTCGAAGCTTGAAGCAGATATTGCAAAGCGAATGGCGCTTGTAACCGGTGACGAGAATTGGGCTACTGGAAACGACAAGATAAAAACGCTTGCACTCGAGCATATGATGTCAGGCGTTTTTTGCACCTCTTTATGGTTTCGAGCGTATGCGGACGAGTCTGCTTGAAGGAACTGGGGCTGGCATCGGCTTTTTCACCCGCGAACTGTTGCCCTTGGCAAAGGCACTAGCCGCAAAAGACCGCTTTGCCATTCCTGCTTCAGTTCGGCGGACCTCCCCGATCCTCGATCGCGATCGGCTTCGGGCCGCAGGACCTGACCAACGCAAACTGCTCGACCAGGCTAAAACTGCCTGCGATGGCGCTGCGAGCGCTGCTATTCCATGGGGCATCGCCATCCTTACGTTCAGTTCTGCAGTATGTCGCCGAAACTAGTCTCTTTACGATTCCCGATGTTTTGCTCCCGTTCTCGACCTCTGACGACGAGCTGAGCGATATGCCACCCGTCGACGATGAGGTCGCGGAGGATGCAAAGACCGAAACTGGAGCGTCGCGACTCGCGCTTGAGTCACCTTTTGATCAAGTTGAAAAATTTGATCAATACGTGCGAGGAAGCTCGCAGTTCGACACACACCAAGGCGTTAAAGGACTTGAATTTCCGCGTGTGATGGTGGTCATCAACGATGAAGAAGCTCGCGGATTCATGTTCAACTACGGCAAGCTTATGGGAATCAAGGCTAAGACCAAGGCCGATTTCGAGAATGAGGCTGCAGGAAGAGACAATTCCATCGATCGCACGCGTCGTTTGTTTTACGTGACATGCAGCCGTGCCAAGGAAAGTCTCGCCGTTGTATATTATTCCGATGACGCCAAGAGTGCCCGCGAGCAATTGATAGAGCGCGGATGGTTTTCCGATGAGGAAATCGAAGTTGTCGTATGACCTCTCGCTGGTACCTGCACGTTTAGTGTCACGATTTTCACTAGAGTTGCCGTTTTCAGTGTTCGTTGAACATAGTCAATTCGGTGAAAATTAGGAGCTCCGACTGTGAGTGATATGCGAATCGGTGGCGCGCCATCTAAGGACTCGCTTGCGATTTGATGGAGTCGCGCGACTTGACTTCGGGGCCCAAAGCGTGCTCCACCCATCCGCTCGACAAGTGGTCGCCATCCGAAGAATTTCTCGATCAGACCATTGAGGTCTCCCGTACATGCGAATTCAAGGATGCCTGCGCCGTATTTGTTCTCGTCGTGCTCGGAGCTACCGCGCGGCTCGCGGGATTCAGTATCGTCAGGTTCATTCGATCCATCCGAGACGAACTGCTGATCGTGCTCTCTCTACCTCGTCCTCGGAATCGGCATTGCCCCGCCTGATGAGCAAATTGAAGGCTGCCGGCTGCCCCGAATCCGTAGTCGGCGTCGTCGTTCCAGCCGGCGCTACTCCTTCAATCTCGACGGTACGTGCATCAACTTGACCAAGATGGCGATCGTCCGGGCTCAGGCAACGAATACCCACCTGGGGATGGAAGGCCAGCTGGCGCTCATTGGTGTGCTTTTGCTCACGTCCAAAGGAACGGCGAGCGTTACCGGAGGATCATTCGTCGTGCTCGCTGCCACACTCGCCTCCCTAAACACGCTTCCCGTTGCAAGCATGGCACTCATCCTCGGTGTATGTCGCTTCATCTCGGAGGGGGATGCCCTGGTGAACGCAATCGGCAACGGTGTTGCTGCAATCGTGGTCGCCCGGTGGAACGGCGAGTCAATTGAGAAGCAGCTTCACGCTGTCTCAACGACCGGACCCAGCGTGGCACCTGACGCTCAGGGAGGGCTCTAGATTCTTCAACCGTACCCTTGTAGGCGGCAGGGCATTGTCGATTCGACGGCGGGGTGCAGACCCGTAGGAGGCAGAGCAGTTGACAACTAGCCTTTCTCGTTGTCGATCTCGTTCTTGGTTGCCGTGATCTCTGCGATCTGTTCCTCAATGCCGAGAAGCCTCTGGGGCATGCCCAAACGCTCAAAAGCCTCACGGGCCGTGCGGTAAGCAGCAATTGCGTCTTCGAGCTGTGGCGAGTTGCGCGAGTGCGTGCCGAGAATAGTCAGGGCGTAACCCAGCGCTCGCTGGGCTTCGGCCCAGTTGTACGCCCCAAAGTCTGCGATCTCCTTGCCGGTAGTGGCTTGAAGGATTTCAATGGTCTCCTGGAGATAGGCGCCCTTTCGCGTCAGCCGAGTGAGCTCCAATAGAGCCGACGCCAGATACCGCGTTGCGATCAGGTACTCAAACGGCATGCGCTGATAGGTGACCTCCAACAGCGCACTTCTGAACGCTTGAATGGCCTGTTCTACATAACCGACGGGCTCCTTTTGCAACTTCGCACTTTGCAAGAGAACTGCCCCGAGGCGCGTTTGTGACCGGCCCCAATGTTGGGGTTGCCGTTCGCGGGTCTCGATTTCAAGCGCCGTCCGATAAGCGTCACTGGCCTTGGTGAGATGTGCAAGCTCGCCCGTGTGATCATAAAGCTGCACGTATGCATCTCCAAGATTGCCAAAGGCGCAAAGGTCTCCGGATCGATCCCGTGAGAAGATTTGCTGAGCCCCATCGAACGCAGCAATCGCCTGCTTTGTTAAATCCGAATTCTTTTCCAGTCGTCCTCGCTCCATAAGCGCGTTGCCCAAGTTTAGCTGCGTCTGGGCCCACTCGGTCGGGCTACACTCGATCGTGCGGACCTGCAGCGACTTACCGAAGGCTTCGACGGCTTCGCGCAAAGCTTCCGGATCCTCTTCGAGCTTCCCGAGCTCTATAAAAGCTACGCCGATGTTGTTCTGAGCAAGTGCCCAGTAGCTCGGGAGTTCCTCGGCTGGACCTATCGTTCCGTAGCGGAAAATGCCGATTGCCCGCCGCAACTGCTCGGCGTTGTGTAGCCCCGAGGCCGCGGTCGTCAGCGCGTTTCCAAGAGTCATTAGCGCAGGAAAGGCGGTAACAAAAGGTATCGGTCGCGAGGGACTAAACAACATATCGGTGAGTGCGACTTCCACCTCCTTCAGCGCTGACGGATCGCCGAAAGCGGTTGCCAAATCCACCAAAGTGCTGCATTGGCGGACAAGGTAGTCCATAGCCTTCTCGGCATCCACGTCGCGCACTAGCCTTGCGGCCTGCTCGTAGTGTGCCGCAGCGTCATGCAGGGCTTCTCGTGTGCCCTTCAGGCTTGCGGCCGCGCCGCGAGAGGCCCGCGTCTGCGCGGCGGAGAGCCGCTTGCGCGTGACCGTTGCCTCAAGTTCCTCCAATTGGTCCAGATCCAGCGCTTCTGCCGCCGCGAGCTCGCGGTCAGCCTTATCGAAGTCGCCCTCGCCGAGGGCATTGGCGGCCGACTGGCGGTGCCCCTGCACGGCCGGATCGTCGTTGGTAAGCCGGGTTAGCCGCTCGGTCAGCGCTTTGAATTCGGCCGCTTTGGCGGTCAGTCGTCGCGTGATTTCCGCGACATCGTCCGTAGCCGCTTCTTCCCAAGCGTCCAGGATGGTGAGCAGTGCAGCCTTCGGAACGCTCTCCCTCTCGGACACGATCCGCAACACTTCATTGACCTTGTCTGAGATCGCGCCGAATTCTCGACGTGCCTCATCACGTGCTTGCTCGGCGAAGGGGTTGAATGTGGGATCGAATGTCTTCCACGCATCAGCGTAGCTTGCCGCAGTATCCTCAATGTCATCCCAGCCCCATACCTCGACACTAATGGGGCGGTCGGTGGTATCGAGGAGTTGAGTCAACTCGCGGGCGGCTCGCTGGATTTTGGCATCGCGCGCAGCGGTCGTAACGAGATAGAACTCGGAAATGGAAGGGGTGAAATTGTGGGCCTTATCCAGTTCGACCTTTAGTTCGTCTATCGTGATTTCGTCGTTGGAAAGCTTACACTGAACGCCGACCATCTTGTCCCGATCGTTGTTCCGGTAACCGTAAAGATCTACTCCATGCTGCGGTTGGCCGGTGCGTCCATGCATTCGTGTGTTGGGATCAGCCAGCACGCGTGCAAACAGGTCTCGCATTTTCCGCTCGAAATCCTGCCAATCCTTGGGTTTTGGCAGCCGAACATTCGAGAGTGAAGACATCGCGACGCTCGCGATCATGGAAGCACGGTAGCATTCTCGACCAGAACGCCGTCGTTCGCAACTAGCCGAAGCCAAATGAAAGCCTGGGGAATTCGGACGCGGTCGGAGCTCCGAACAAGTGATGACGAGGAATTGGGGGGCCAACGCCGCCCTGCAGGCCTCTCGGAGGTCAGCGGAAGTCAATGCTACGACGAGTAGCTCGGCCGGGCGGTAGTATTGCGGGAGGGCGCCCGCTTACGACTAATTTCCGCAGTGAATTCCGTTGCATACATTGCTCTCGGTTGTGCGGCGTGCAAATATCGCGCGCGGGGCGCCGCGATTCGAACCCCCGACGCGTTATCCTTCCGAGCTGACAAAATTGCTATTGCGCCATTCCGACAGGCGGAAATCCAATTAGAGATTCAATGCGGCTTTACCAGCCCATATGTTGGAATGAGCGTTGATTTTCTTATGAAATCACACGCCTCTTAATCAGCGGCTCCGTCGGACCATCTTCGACCGTTGAGTGGACGACGCCCACATTCACCATCACCGGTCTACCGCCATCGAATACAGTGTGCGAACTTGCGCATGAACGAAAAGTGGACGTATCTGGTGCGGTCGTCGCGCTCCGGGCAACTGGAACGACGTAAGCTTTTGATCTCATTGGTGGGCCTTCCTGAACACATATCGAACCGTATGCATCGCTCCAGGGCCCGAGGCGCGCGAAGTTTTCGAAGAAATCAGGCGCGGAAATATCCTCGAAATTCTTTAGCGGCGGATTTTGATTCCACTCGGAAGGCCCCTTTTCGCCCTACAGAGCTTTACGAAACAGTACTTAAACACGCAAACCAATTACAGTTTCTACGATTTGCTCCGCGCAAATTCGCGCGGTGTGTCCTCCCAGAAATTCCCTTTCATTTTCAATGACTCCTAGACCCTCTCGGCGGATCCACGCAGCATAGACGCAGCATGGAGGGTTCTAAGGTGCGCTCACTGACCTTCGAGTGTTGAGCGATGTTCAACTGAGCCGTTGAGAAGAGATGCCTCTGAGATCAGAGCATCCAACAGCTTTGCTAGTTTCGAGGTCTCATACCCTTCGGGCGGCGCCCCTCTGCTTGTCTGCTCCAGGAAGTGGCGCATATAGGATTCCTTGTGCTCCAGCGCTCCCTGCCAAGCATCGATATCTCTTTTGTAGTTGCTCGAGATGACCTGTGCTGGTGGATATCCGCTGAGGTTTAGATCCAAATAGCATTCGATCGCGGCTGCTCTTCCATTAATATCGCAAGCGCTCACACCCTTGGGTCCTCGGGCCGGGACGCTCCGAAATTCCTCCAAATACGGCAGGCGCATCGCCCGCATATTGCTCGAAAGCCTCAATTCCTGAAGTTTACGATAGGCATCGACCCCTTCAGCATCATTGTCGAGCAGGAACAGCACTTTATTCTGTATGTCGATGCGGAGTAAGCCTTCCGCGAATTTCACCAAATTGCCTGTGCCCCAAAAATGGTGCCGCTCCTCTACATCAATAAATCGGAAGAAATCAGCGACGTCCGGCCGTAAGATTTCGAGAGCGCGACTGACGATGCGCGCATCCGATGCGCCTTCGGTGGCGACCAGAATTGATTGGGTTCGCCTCGCTCCACATTGGAATGACTCCCGAGCGGCCCAGCCCGCGTTCACTAGCGGCCCCAAATTGCCAAATAACCTCAACTTCGGCATTTGCCGGATTTGTGCCGAAAACTTGCAGCATCGCCGGCGCGCTAAGAACACACAGCTTTGACGAAAAATAGCTCGCTTCGGACCAATATAGGTCCGAGTTGCCGGCCCACGGGACGCGATCGATATCGTCATCATTTGCCAATCGCCCCTGGGCGATTTTCTCGCGTTCGGGCGTATCAAACTCGATATATTCAGGTGAAAGGCTCGATAGTGGATATCGGCATGCAAGCGAGCAGAATTCCTCAAATGTCAGAATGGACGCCTCTTCCGCTTCTTCGGGCGGATCGTCATCTGTCGTCTCCATCGTGGAGTCGACGAGCGACTCGTACTCAGCCCGTGCGTGTTCAAGCGTATACCCAAGTAGCTGAAGCCTTGGGAGCACGCGGCTAAGCGGTCTTACGAACGCGGCCTCATGCGCAGCGAGTTCGCTCTGCTCTTCTGGATTGTTCTGGTAGTAGTCATAGTTGATGGCGTCCGACCGACATCGAGTGAGATCGCCATGCTGAAACAAGAAACCATAATCGAACCCCATGTCATTTTTCGCATAGTCCAGCGAAACGTGGCCTGTTGTCAGTTGAATTTCTGTCCCCACTGGATGACAACCTCCTTCCGCGATACACCGTTAGGTCTCTACACTTTGAGGCACATATATACTGCGAATCGTCGCCCGAGCTGTCATGCGCTTTACAAAATCGGATATTCTCGACGAGTTTGCGCGGCAAGACCGATGTTATCGGCTGGCTATCATCTCAAGCCACGGCTCCAAGGTGGTGCTCAGTATAAGCCAAGCGCGATCGAAGAAGCCCGAGGCCTACAGATGAAGGTGCTCGACACGTGGGTGTCTTACTCCGATCTTTCAATGCTACTTGAGCAAGACACGTCGCGGTTTTCGATCACTACCGACTTGTGCTTAACCGGCTTCATGCCCTCATTCGCGTCCCGTTCGAGCTGTTAAGCGACTATTGCGAGGATTTTGATCGCGCGGGCCCTGGAAGTGCGATGGTCAAAAAGCTTCGCGATGCAGATTGGTACGAATATGCGCGAGCCATCCGAAACACGGTATCGCACAATTTCCGTTTCGATTTTTCGCAATACAAGCCGGAGAAATTCCCCATCACGTGGCGGGGCATCTTTCTGACTCCGGACCTCGATGGGAAAACCATCACGTTCGAACCGTTCTGGCACAAGTCCGGCTATGAGCTCCTTGTTGCGATGCGGGACTTTGCCGAGGCTTTGCCAGAGTGATGATTTGACCAGTTCATGATCGTGCGAAGGCGATGAGTGGCCCGAGATCATGGTTATCGGCAGCCTGAAGCGCTGCAATGTAGGCCGTGCACGCGGTGCCGGCTGTCTGCAAGTCTGCGCCGCCCCATGTAAAGCGCCGGCCGCCAAGCTGCACGACTAACACATCAGCAGCCAATCGTGACCAGCGACCGTTGCCGTTTGGAAACGGATGTACGGATACGAGGCGGTGATGGAAGCGAATGGCAAGTTCGTCCGGTGGATACGTGTTGTTCTCGACCCAATACCTTGCGTCGTCGAGTACCTGATGCAGTGAAACTTCGATCAAATGCGGCGCGACGTCGAGATTGCGCTCCGTCATTCGGAATTTTCCAGCCCAGCGCCAGACACGTTCGAACATACGCCGGTGCAGGCTCTTGAGAAAACTTTCTCGCGTCGCAACTTTCCGGCGACCGAATGCCCAACGGTTTGCCGTCGCGATGTTCTGCTGCTCGAGTTCGTTCAACTCGCTACGCAAAGTAATGTGCGTTGGGATAAGATCTTCGCGCTCCTGGGGCGTCAGCGGTGTCGCGTGATCGTCGGCGGCGTGCAGATCAGTATCAGTCATTCATCATCCCAGAGACGCGCGGGGCGTTTCAATAAATCCTCGATCGCTCGCTCCCGAAGCGCGCGGGCAGCCTGATTGTCCTCCACGGCCTGGTCCTCAAGCCGCATCGTTTGTTCGATGGCTCGTGATTGCCGCTCGGCGATCTCGGCAGCTCGCTTGGTTACAACTTCCGCGAGGGGGCGCTCGGGTACAAGCACATAGACCAGCCTGCAGCCGAGGGCCTCGGCCGCGCGTTGTAGCGTATTGAGGGTTACACTGCCGCCTTGCTCGGATTTTTCAAGTTCCACGATGCGTGGCTGCGAAACCCCCAGCCTCTTTGCATATTGGGCGGTGGTCATGCCGAGTGCGTCGCGGATCGCGCGAAGCCAGCCCTTGGGGGGGCGCTGGGCGTGCGAGAGCGCTCGGCGCGCGGCAAAGCGGCTGGCGGATGGCGTCTTTCATGCGATAAGATATAGCATATAGTAGATTGATAAATATATAAGATATGCATTATGGAAATCTCACAAAGTAATAAGTTATGCCTTATACTATCTGGTTCGCATAATAAGGGATATATTATTGAAATAGCGCGGCCTTGCCCTTCAATCGATCAGCCGGCACCTTCGCTCTATCACAACCCATTGCAGATGTTCTTGGAACGTTCTAGAAGGCTATCCCGCACGGACACATCATGAAGGTCACCTCGAAGAGGAAAGCCCCTGTTCAGCTCACTGCCGGAACCGGCTTCCGCAATGAGAACTGCATCGCTGCGCGCTTTCTTCTCGATCTTTTGGCGAGGACCAACACGCTCGGCGCTGAGTTCGGCAAGATTGATCGCTTGCAATGGCAGGGACGAGACCTGGGCTGGCTTGCAGACGATCTCATCGTGGAATGCACAGCTCCTACAGGCAAGCGCTCCGCCGGAATTTCGATCAAAAGCGACCGGCAAGTCACGAGCTCGGGCTTCCCTCCTGATTTCGTTGGGATCGCATGGGCGCAATGGTTCGGCGTCAAGACCGAGCGTGTCATTCGCGCCAGCAACGACGCTGTTGTCCTGATGGTTGGCAGTCTCGCGCATGATGTCGAAGACGCCTGGTCGAATCTGCTCAGCGACGCCTTGCGCACAACGCCCGACCGCATGCTCGCCCGGCTTGCCGAGCCCGTAGCCGCCGATGGTTCGCAATCCTCTGCGCTCCAGCGGGCACTCTTCGCGAGCCTGCGTTGTCCGGAAGAGCTTCGCAACGAAGGTGACGCCAGTGACAGCGCCGCGATGCAGCTTCTTTGCCGCATACGCTTAATGCGCTTCGACTTCGAGGCCACGCCATCGCGTGATCATGATCTCGCGATGCGCGACTGCCAGACCATTCTGCGGTCCGGCGATGCTGACGAGGCAAGGAGTCTGTGGTCTCGCCTTGTTGCCCTAGCGGACGCCAATCGGACGGGCGGGTCGATCGATCTGGCAAGCTTGCTTGTCGAGCTGCGTGATGAATTCGATCTGCATGACCATCCCGACTATCGGCATGATTGGGGAGTCTTGGATCGCTCAAGCCGTGAGCTTATGGCCGATGTTCGCAGCCAGATTTCTGGCTTGCCGCCGCTGCCTCGCGATGAAGCCCGCGCCAAGGTGCTCGATTGCCTCAACCGGGACCGCGCGTGCTTTCTCATCGGAGAGTCCGGAAGCGGCAAGTCCGCCTTCGCGAAGCAAATCGGCGAGACGGATTACGGCCGGTGCATATGGTTTGCCGAGACCACGATCGACTGCGACACGGAAGCTGCGTTCGAGCGCGATATCGGTATCGCCCATCCGCTTTGCGAGATTCTGTCCGTCGCACCAGAGCCGTGCTTGATCGTCTTCGACAGCTTCGAAGGCTATTCGCCGCGTGCGCAACGCCTCGCACGCCGCTGGATGGAGGCGCTGCTTGCCGAAAATGGTCCGAAGCACATCCATGTTCTGATCACGAGCCAGATCGAGCCAGCGCCCAAACTCATCCGGAGCTTTATCAAGGCCGGCCTGCCGCCGGCCCTGCACCGCGCGACGGAACTCGACCTGCCATCGGCGGACGACGTCCAAAGCCTTCTCGCGCCGATTTCTGAGTTGCAATGGGCATCATTGCGGCCCGAGCTTCGACCCTTGTTGACGAACCTGAAGATCCTGGACTGGCTGGTCGCGGCCGCGCGTAGCGGGAAGACGATCAATCCGGCGTCGATCATCGGCGTCAGCTATCTGGTTGACGCGCTCTGGGAGCGCTGGGTCGAAGGCGGTGCTGATCAGCTTGGCCGCTCACATCTGCTCATGCGGCTAGGCACGCTCGAAGGCGACACGCTTCTCGCCAGCGTGCCGCGCATGCAATTGGAACAAAGCGAGCAGGCCGCGCTGGGGAGCCTGACTGCTTCGGACCTCGTGCGCATCCGCGACCAGCGGGTGCGATTCACGCACGACATGCTTGGCGACTGGGCCCGCCTCAACGTGCTGATTGGGGAGCCGGGCCTTTCCGCTCCATCTGTTCGCGCCCGCGCGAAGCTGCCGCGCTGGCATCGCGCCATGCGCCTCTTTGGACAGCGGCTTCTCGAACAGGCTGACGACGGCCCCGAGCGCTGGCGACAAGCGGTCGAGGGTTTGGAAGATGGCACCGAGGAAGGCGCGATTATCCGCGATCAACTCGTTGAGTCGCTGTTCCTTGCCACGAATGCGGTCGCGCTGCTCCAGCGCAGTTGGGAGGCTTTGACGGCAAATCGCGGTCGCCTTCTCGCGCTGATGCTTGAGCGTTTCATGTTTGCTGCGACGCTGCCCGATCCGAGGATTGGCACGCTGTTGTCCGCGACAGAGGACACGGGCGAGTGGGATCATCTGTTCCGTCTGCCGTATTGGCCTTATTGGGGGCCGATGCTGACCGTGCTCAACGCGCATCGCGACGAGGTTGCGCGGCTTGTCCCGCATGCAGCCGCCAAGCTTTGTGCGCTGTGGCTTAAGTCGGTGCCGGTCGAACTGAGCGAGGGGCAGCCGATGCCCTGGCGGAAAGAGGCCGCTGAACTCGCCTTGGCCATCGGCCGCGAGGTCCAGGCGCTCAATGCCGAGGGCAACTATTATTCCGACGGCCGCGACAAGGTTGTCTACGAAGCGGTACTGTTCGCCGCGCCAGAGTTGCCGGATGAAGTCGCGCAGCTCTGTCTTGAACTTGCGGAGCGACGCGATCTCGACCCGGAAATCAGCGCTCGCGTCGAGCGGGCGCATGAGCGGCGTCGTGAAGAACGACGACAATATCTTGCGGCGAATCCGGAACGACGAGAAAGGCGCGAACGGCTCCCTCCAGCTTGGCCCCGCGGTGAGCGACGTGACCCTTGGCCTGATGGCCCGCGCGATGGCGTGCAGAACGCTTTTCAAGACGCGTGCCTTGACACCGGAGCCTTTCCGGCGCTCGTGCGCGCTAGACCGGACGCCGCGCTTGAGGTCTTGTTGGCGGTCTGCATCGAATCCCCGCAAGAAGAGGATTTCGGTCGCAGCTCAATGCGTGAAACTGGCCTCGACTACCGCAATGATCACGACCCGCCCTTGTACTGTCGGGGGCCTTTCCTTCAGTTTCTCCAACTGGCTCCGGATCAGGGGCTGTCCTTTGCGCTGCGGCTCATCAATTTTGCGACCCGGCGATTTTGCGAAGGCCACGGCCTCACGGTTCGCATCGGAAGCGAAGCCCGCCTCTGGTGCGGCGATCCGAACGTCTTCCGGTGGCATCATGATTGGCCGGTCCCGTCTGGTTCGGCGATTCATAGCGTACTCATGGCGCTGGAACATTGGCTCCACAAGAAGATCGACCGCGGCGAATCTGTTGACGTGTGGATCAACCGCATCTTGAGCGAGAGTGAGTCGCTCGCGTTCGCGGGCCTCCTCTTCGATGTCGGCAAATACTGTCCAGCGCTATTTGCTGGTGTCCTGAGGCCGCTTCTCCAAAACTGGCTGTTTCTCGATTGGGACCGCCAAATAGCCACGCTGCGGAGATCGGGCGGTTCCGATCCCATGGGCCTCTGGACGTACCAGCCCCGTGCCATGATCGAGCTCGGCCGGGCGTGGTATCGAATGCCGCATCGGCAAGACATGTTGCTTTATATTGGCGGCGGCATCGTTGAAACGCTGGTCACCAATGAAGCCGAGCGGCCCTTCCTCACACAGTTGCGATCGGGGTGGGTTTCCGACCTCAACGGCGAGGAACCGCCGGAAGCCCTTCGGCTGCTGAGCGAACGTCTCAACCCCGACAATTACGCCTTCGAGACGCGTGACGGAAAGCGCGTCGCTGTCAACTTCGACTGGTCGGAAGAGGTTAGGCAGAAGAATCACGAGGATCTTCAGCGCATCGCCACGGACCAGACGATCACCAATCTTCCTTCCCAGATGCGGCAACTGCTCGATTCAAACGAGCGTTTCTCGCAGGCCCAGCTCCCGCAGTTCTGGGAGTTTGTCCAGGGCCTTGAAGACCTTTCGCCGCGGCTTGCCAATGACGGCGATCCGCTGCATCAGATCGAGGACTTGCTCTGCGGCGCCATCGCCGCGCTGATCGTTAAGCATCTCGACTGGCTCGCAGCCGATCCGGAACGCATGGCTTGGTGCCGCAGCAAACTGGAAGCCGTGATCGGTCAACCGCCTGCACCGCTCCGGTTCAACTCTGCTGAAGCCGACGGTGATCGGAAATGGGATTCCTTCGCAGGCGAGGCTGGCGTCACTCTTCTTGCGCAGGATCGCAACGACCTCTTGGCCCGCCGCCTTGTGGCAGCCAGCGTTCTCTCTTTCCATTACAGCACGACAAGCCGGACACTGATCCGCGCTTCTCAACGCCGGGAACAACTCGGCGAAGACTTCGATCGCATGCTTTGCTTGGCGGTACAATGGGCCGGGGAGCGACCTGCTCACAGCATGGCGCAGAGGCTCAGGACCGATACCGACGCCGAGGATGATCACACCGGCAAAGAACCGCTGATCGGGGAATTTGTCGAAGCGCGGTTACCGACGGAGCTGCCCGATATCCTCGAATTGAGCGCGCAGGCCGAGCGGGAGATCGAAGGTATTCGTTCGCGCCAATTCCCTGAAATGGCGCGCCTGCGTCGCCGTGAGACCAGCACGCACCGCCCAGGCAGTGAAGTCGAAACCCTTCATCGCGGACGGCTCAGCGTCGATACTCGCGTTATTTCAGCGGCATTCGCCTGGCTGGACCTCGCGTCGGCGCGGCCCGATGAGAGGACCAAGTGGCTCGGTTTCGTTCGCATGTTTCTCGACATTGCGCTGGGGCTGATTCCCAAGATCGACGATCCACGTCGGCAGCGGACCGAGGATCATCCGGACGAGTTTGATGCCTGGGTCTATGGCGTTGTGGCACGAACGATCCCCAGCCTGACCGCTGTGGAGGATCACCGCACGCTATGGCAACCAATCCTCGATCGCGGCCCGTCAGCCCATCAATGGATCGAACGCTTTTTCTGGGAGTGGTTCACGGTTGGTGTGCGAGCTGCGCAAGCGCCCGAGCGCTTCGCGGCAATCTGGAGCGCGATGATGGAGCACGCGTTGCAAAGCCCTGCATGGGATCCTGCGTCAGGTCGATCCTATGACCTCGATGACGCCGTTTTCTGGCTCCTCGGCCTCGGCACGAAAATCAACAAGATCGGCGAAAGGCCGGAGTTTGCCGCCGCGCTTTCCGGCATGGAAGGTCTTTTCGCGACGGCTGTCGCGCGGTGGTTCAAGGGGGCGAAACTGGTTTCCGGACTCCTCTACTGGGTCATGCAGCCCGCGGCGGTGGGTCTGCTTGTTCCAGCAATCAGGTGGCTGGCCCCGGTTATCCCGACTCTCGATTCCTATGACTGGCGGGATGGCCTTGAAGGAAATCTGATCGCGTTCCTGCGGGCCTGTTGGGAACGCAAAGGAGAACAGATATCGGCTAATCCTGATCTGGAGCGAGATTTTCGCGCCCTGCTGACGACTGCTGTCTCCCGAGGAAGCCATGCTGCTATCGCCCTGCGGGATCATGTCGTCAATTCGGCGACTGCTTGAAGATCGCTATGCAGCCCTCTGACCCTGGACAAAAAGCGCGCCTGGATATCCTCCGCAGGGACGCTGAACAGAAAATTTTCGAGAAACTTCGAATCCATCACTGGACTCCGAAGGTCGAACGCGAGTTCGCGGATGGGCTCATCATTTCCGCGGAGCGAGGTGGCCATCGCCACAGCATTGCGCTGATTTACAGCTCTGATACCGCCAATAGCCTATACAAATCGCTTGCTGACGAGGTTGAGCACATCTTCTTCAACGGTCAACCTTATCACGTCGATCAATTCACCCGGGGAGTCACGAAGCCCGTCAGCTCAGTCGATGATTTCCACGAGTTGATGTTGGAGTGGAACAAAACGAGCGCTGAAGGAAAATTTGCACTGGATGGCGAAGAAGAGAAACCTCCCGCTACCGAACCAACGATCCTTCGACCGAAATTGTTGCTGGCGGATGAGCCGATCGAGGCAATTTGGCTGCGGCTTCGCCAGCTCCAGAGCGTTACCCTCGCGAGGAAGATGATCGAAGCCCGCGCGCTCGCCGAGCATGTTGAGCTGGATGCCGATATTCTCCACTCGAAAGCTCAAGGCGTCGCCTACGCGTTGCGCAACGCATCCGACTACTTTCAAGCGAAGGACGGACAAACCTTCAGCCAGCGCGTGCTCAACCTATACTACGGCAGCATGTCTTTTGCATTTGCAGAGATGCTGGCTGCGCCGCGCGGAGCAAAAGCGCTTTCCGAGATCGAAGGCAGCACGAAGGCCGGCCACGGGCTCTATACGGTCGACGGAATGTCAGACGGGCTGGAACAAATCGTTGTCGGTGCTCTGCCATCCGGGTTTTTTCCTGCCTGGGCGAAATCGATCGGGACGCCGATCACGCAGTTTCCCGAACGCAAACCGCGCCGTTTTGATGAACTTGCATCGGCGCCCGCGGATAGCTGGCTCACCGTCGAGGCGCTGTTCGCGTCGATCCCTGAACTCTCTGATCTGTTCTCAAATATCTTTGGAGCGAAACCGCGGTGGACAATGCCGGTGAACGACCAGATGGCGAATCATCGCCCGTCCTTCCTAGCCAAGCCGAAGCCCGCGACCCGAAGCTACGTCCTGCTGGTCGATGACTCCAGTCGCCTCACGAAAGAAGACATTGCGCTATTCCCTGGCCCTATTAGCGAAATCGGAGAGGTTTCTTCTGAGGAGGGCGGCCGTCATTTTCGAGTTGCAGTGGATCATCCCTCAGGAAAGTTCTGGTGGGATAGCCTTCCTGTCCACCATAGTCCCTTTCAGCAGAACGCCCTTATTCTTCCCATCTTCGGCGTGATGGGCGAATACCGGGCAATTTCTGTCGTCCTTCTTTACGCGCTATCTATCATCGTGCGCTATCGCCCGAGTGTCTGGCGACGAGTGCAAGAGGGCGACCTTGACCATATGCGCGTGATCATCGAAGCCTTCTTGGCTGTCGTCGAACGCATTTTGCCCGAACAGTTCTTGGCAAAAGTCACAGGCCAGCGGATCGTGGCGAAACACTCCGGTTCGTTCTTTTGAGCTAGCCGCGCCGGAGCGGCCGGCTGTCCTTCAGATCGGGGATATATTCTCAGCATGGCTATATTCACTCGCCGTCGCATTCAGGCCATGTTGAACGATCTGCGGCCCCTACTCGACGGCAACAAGCGAGCCGATCTGGTCGCGCGATTAAATAATAAGCGCGTCGAGCAGGCCTTGCCGGCGGAGATGGAATTGGCGCTGGTTTGGGCGATGAAAGATTTCGACTGCCTGGTGGTCGAACCGGACTGGTGGGTGAATGGAAAAAAGCCGGACGCCTATGTCGAGGGCCTGCTGCCGGATAGGCCCGCGGTTGTTGAGATAGCTTCCACCAACGACAACTCGATCTCTGGCGAACAACTCATGGATCGATGTTCGCAGACTATCGTTGCTCACGCTAATACGATGAAAAAGGGTTTCGGTGATCATCTGTAGTTCCGATTTGCTGAGACGACCGCGATTGAACGCGGCATCAGAATACGCGAGATCGCCGCACCGAAGAATTACGCGCTATCTGATGCAGCGAAGGTACTCATCAAAGAATGGGTGCTGTCGAATACTGAGCCGCTTCCACATCTGAGGATTGAGGAGCATGGCTTATGTGTCGAGGTCGAGCGGAAAGACTACAAGCAGATTCGGTATCACAACGTCTGGACCTCTCGGCCACCCCGCGTCTATTCGGAGACGGACAATCCGATCTACAATGTCCTTAGCCAGAAGTTGTCACAAATCGAAGAGGCGCCCGAAGGGACGCATCGGATCATCTTTCTTTCAGAGATCGGATCAAGGACCCTTGATGAATTGGGAGCGCCATTTCCGAACGTGATCGAAAGAAATGCAACAGCAGAAAAAATTGTCCGTCGATTTCTCTTCGACAAGAAAGGACGAGTCGATGCCGTCGTGGTCTTCGTGCCTAAAAAGGACTATCGATCCTTCGCTCAAGAGCCAAAACGAAGCTGGAAAACTACCGTCTTTTCACACCAAGAAGACCCGGGTCTATTGGAGGGCCTCCGCAAGATCGAGGCTGCGTTGCCTCTGCCTCGGTTCACTGGTTCTCAGGCGCGGTCCTTGTTTCGGCAGGGCGCATTCGCGCCGGAAGCATCGGGCTGGTATGGAGCTACAACGATGACATCGAGCACAAAAGATGAGATCACGAACCGTATGTCCAGCCGGGCTTTTCAGGATTTCTTGGCGGATCGCATTACGGAAAAGCAGTTCCGCCACCGCCTGGGTGATGGGGACGGTGACTCGACCGTTGGCCGGTTCTTGGATCAGGGCTTCATGATAAGGGAGATCTCATTCGAAAAGGGAGGACTGGACGAGGACGACGACACGTTGATCCTCCGCTTCTCAAAGGATCCGGCCGCACATTCCTTCGAATGATGCTTTAGCGAAAGATCGGCGTCAGTGATCCGGCGCTGGTCTGTGGATCGAAATTCAGAACCACGGCTTTGACCGGCTGCGGTTCGCTTTCGACCGAGGACCAATTGAGGTGGATCGGCTTTCCGTAGCTAAGCGTAATCGTTCCTGGTCCGTCCGGATCAAATATGACGTTAGACCATTCTACGCTGATTGCACCAACCGGGGTGGGCGGCAGATGGTCTTCCAGATGGTCCGACATCAGGTCTATTTGCAGGCATATAGAACCAGCGCTGAAAATGAAAATGATATGCGGAACCAAGTCATTGGGATGCGTTCGGCGAAGCAATGCCCCCACCGCAATGGGCGGCGCATTCCCGACGGGCGCGAATGACATGCCTACGCTAAGATTGGGAAACTCGACCGTGTCGTCTGTGTCGAGCAGCCAGGCGCGAAGCTTGGTGTAGTGATCCAGTTCTTCGTCGGGCAGCAGCGCGATGCCCATTTTAACGAGGGCCTTGTAAGCTCGTCGCGGTTTAAAGTGGACATCCGCGACCGGCATGTTCATGCGGAATAGACCTTGCCCGGTTACAGAAACGTGCTGGGTGGGGTCCGCATTGGTTGCGAACATGTTTATCCCTCTCCGTCCAGTCCGATACGGCGCGATATCACGGCATCGCCTTCCGAGCGTCCCGTTTGCCGGATCTTGTTGGACTTTCCCTTCACGCCACCCAAGGTCAGGAACGGACTGACAGCTCTCGCAATAGCGTCGTCATATATCGAGAATGTCTGGTTGCAGCCATCGCACTCATCGCGCGAAATAACCCACTTGTTGCCGAGAGCCTCGGGAAAGGTATGGGCCACCATTCGGAAACGGGCGGGATTTGTTTCCCTGCAATAGCGGCATCGCCCTGCTGTTCCGAGGAACACCTTGCCGCCGCCGATCGATCCTTTCACCTGCGCCAATAACGAATAGCGCCCGCCCAGAACAGGGTCGCCTATCCTCGGTCCTTTATCCATGCTGTCCTGCAAATCGAAATGATTCGTTTGAGTCCCGCCAAGCCGACCTGTTGCATGATCGCCGGGGTGGTCCGTGACAATCTGAGTCGCGGGAGGAGCCTATCACCGTGCTTGTTGAACTGTATCGCCGATATCGCGAAGCGCTGGACACCATCGTCCACGGAGCCCAGCCGGTCGGCTATAACTGGGGCAAATTGCCAGATCCCCTCAACGGCGCATGGCTTCCTTACAGCGAGATGTTCAATGAATTCTCGCGAGAAATCGCCAACAGCCTCAATGAATTGAATGATTACAGTCTTCGTCTGAAAGCTTGGAATACCGTGATCGCTCCTATGAATGACCAGGAGAAGGTCGATGCCGTCCATGAGTTCATAGACCCAATTGCGACAATCGGATTGAACTTGCCCTATGTGATCCGATCGCGGCTCATATTTGCGGCTGCTCATTTGTCTCATCAAGCGAACCGATCGCGTGAGGGGGCGTCATGGCGGGACAATTTTCCGCTGGATAACGAGGTTTACTTTGCGGCGGCGGATAAATTCGTTGCCCCCTGGCAAAGCTACGCTCCGTTCAAACGATGTGTCGAAAAATTCGGCAGCAAACAATATCAGACCGCGACGCGGGATTTTCGAAACGCCTACAATCACCGGTTCTCGCCGCGGTTTGTCATCGGGATCACGCAAATCGTTACACGCAAAACGGACGACGAAGCGAAGTCCGTTACCTACTCATTTGGCGGCATGCCGGCCCTTAGCCTCGATTTCGTTGCCGGCCTCTTGGATGAACAATATCGGCGCGGCAGCGAGGCCTTTTTCGCCTTCCAGGCGTTGGTGCGAGAACACGAAGCGAGCATTTCCAAGGACAACATCGTCTAACGGCACGCGACCTAGGCAGTGAGCTTGATTGCCGCTTTCAGAAGCTCATCCCTCAAAATCCCCAAGGGGCCCACCGATCGGAAAGGGTGGAAGATGATCTGGCCTTACCGCGGCTACCTGCAAGAACTCGTCGCTCAGCGAGGTTCTCGTTAAAGTGCGCATTGCGGCCAGGCGGGGATCGTAAAAGGTCCATCCGACCTGCCCGCTGTCTATATCCCAGCAACTTGTCGGATAATGGGATGGCGCAGTGCCGTGATAACTTTTCACCTCATGTTTTGCTAACGGCATCCGTAGCGCCTCCAATTTTTGGAACACTGACGCCAGTGGTGAGAATTTCGGCGTCCGCGATGCGCGGACCGTGCGAAGGACTTCGTAGAGGCCAAACACCCATAAGACGGAATGGGCTGAACATTCTGATAGGAGAAAATCGCGAGCCTTCTTGCTGGCGTGGTCTTTCGCGAGCACAGCAAGCCTCCCCTCCATGTCCAGGATTAGGCGCTCCGCATAACCAAGCGTCTGGAGACTTAGACTTGCGTAGGGGGCCTCTGTGTCGTTGAGCCAGAGGGATGCATAAATCCAAAGCTTCCGTCTCTGGTCAAAGTCGGCCGGTATCGGATTTGCAATTTCGTCGCCCATTGATTTCCCCAAATTCCAAACGCTACGAGACTTGGGAATTTGACAAGCTCGCGCGGATTCGACGAGAATGCTCGCTCTAATTGCGCAATTTTATAGTTCGCTTTTTGTGGCTTCCAAATGGATCTTCAGCTACCGCCTGGGCTTAAGCGCATTATTCGTGATCGATATTTGGCCGGAATTGCTGATGCCGAAGCAAAATACCGCTTCAGCTCGGCCGACGAAGACTCGCTGACTGGTGCTCTCGGCAACAATCTCTCAATGGCGCATCCCCTAACGTTCAGCGACGGAACGCGCCAATACGAGTTTCAGATTTCATATCAAAAAATTAGAGGCCGCGGAGGCGGAGCTCCCGAAAATATCTGGGCGCGGACGGTATCTTTCAGATCGAAGTGCGGGATGAGGATGGGGTCTGGCGAAAGGGCCTTCCCTTTCAATCCAAAAAGCAATGGCGTTCAACAGATGGCAAGCTGCTACAACAGACGAAAGACATGATCCAGTCTGCTGGCGACGGAATCGTGGTCGATTACCATCCCAACAATTATAGCACGTGCCTTGCGCTGGACGTGATCCATAGCCGCCGAGCATAGTTGTAGGCGTTGATGAAGTCGGCGAGGTGGGCTTCGAGCTGATCGTGTCGATCGTAGTGATAGCGTTGGACGGTCGCTTCCTTGATCGTGCGGTTCATGCGTTCGACCTGGCCATTGGTCCAGGGATGCTTGATCTTGGTCAGCCGATGTTCGATTCCGTTCTCTTGGCAACGCATGTCGAACATGTGCGTCGCGTATCTTGCCGTCGGGCCGTCCGCATAGCGCGGTGGGAAGGTGAACTGGATCCCATTATCGGTGAGAACCGTGTGGATCTTGTAGGGGACAGCAGCAATCAGAGCTTCGAGGAAGGCCGCGGCCGAGGTCCTCCCCGTCTTCCTCGCCAGTTGCACGAACGCGAACTTGCTGGTGCGATCGATCGCGACATAGAGGTAGAGCTTGCCTTCGGCGGTCTGGAGCTCGGCGATGTCGATGTGGAAATAGCCGATCGGATAAGCCTTGAACTTCTTCTTCGCGGGCCTGCTGCCTTCGACCTCCGGCAATCGGCTGATGCCGTGGCGCTGGAGGCGGCGATGCAGGGAAGACCGCGTCAGATGGGAGATGGTGGGCTGCAGAGCATAGAGGCAATCGTCGAGTAGCAGCAGCGTATGCTGCCTGCCGGAAAGCGACGATGATCGCCTCCTCCTCGATGGAGAGCACGGTGGACTTAGCATTCTTGGGGCCAGTCGGGAGATCGGCGACGGACTCACGCTGTTTCCACTTTGCGACAGTCTTCTGGTTGATCCCATAGCGCCTGGCTAGGCCTCTCAGGCTCTCTTGACTATTTTGTATTGCTCGACGGACTGCCTCCGTCGTGGTGGCGCAGCCGTGTAAAATTTGTCCCATAGCGCTTCCTTCGAATCGTGCGACAAGGATGCACCATCAAAGTCCGGGACAAAACAAGTCCGGATCATCTGCGAGCGTTTCGAACATACGCAGCCAGACCCCCTTGGCGCTCCACCGGCTGAAGCGTCGGAATACGCTGTTCCATTCGCCGAACGCTTCGGGCAGATCACGCCACGGCGAGCCGGTTCGCACGATCCATAACACGCCCTCGACAAACATCCGGTTGTCGCGGCCAGTCGAACCACGCTGGTCCGGCCGACCGATGATCAAGCCGGAGATTCGGTCCCATTGCGGTGTCGCTCAGGGCGAGACGATCCATGACACCCAAGGCTGCCTCCTAAAAGAAAGCCTTGAATCACGTTCCGTCTGATAGAATCCCAAGAGTCCACACAGCCTAGCCTTGATGGAGGAGGCTGAATTGCCAGTGCAAGGAGTTAGCCTTCTCTTTCCGTGGTAATAAATGTCTTGATCTCTTCCGTCAGCCGAAACCACTCACGATTGTAGCGGGCCGCTTCGAAGCGCCTGTGCAACTCGCGCTCAAGCGAAACCGTCCCCGGAATTGTCAGATGAACTGTGGGCTCGACATGCGAAGCGGTCCGTAGCGATCTCAAACGTCCCTCGAGGCTCTTTGTAAATCCAATTTTCACGAACTCCGGATTGTCGGTGCTGATCAGGTAGACCAACGGTCCGGAGGACCTCACCTGAGGGCGGTAGATCTCATTGATGATACGACGGCATTGGCGGGCCACATCCTCATCGAAACAGTCCGTTTGAGATGGCGGGTCCTTCGGGTAGCCAAACTCCAAGCGCGCCGCCACCGTCGCCTCATGAGCCGACTTCTGACTTGGATCAATCGTACGATTTGTGTACAGCTCTCGCAGTGATTTGACCGTCGATACGACATCATCGATTGAGTTGATGGCCCGCTGCTTTAAGAGCCTGTCGTCAAATATCTCGGTGCCGTCACCGTCCTCGGATTCTTCCGAAAGCTCAAGATCCATTTCGCTTGGATCAAAGCGACCCAATAGCCATCGGCGCGCTGTTTCCTTCTTTGCTTTCGCGAGCAGTTTCTTTGCGGCCGTCCGTGGCATATAGCGCAGATCTTCGTTGTCGCAGAGGATGATCCAGTCTTCCGGTAAACCCCAAGGGGCGCCGAGGTGCTCCAAGACGCCAGCCAATGCGTAAACGGCCTCTGCACTTTCGGCCATAACCCACTCCGTCCCTTGAGGGCGAAATCGTTTCGAGTATCAGTGAATCACTTCAGGATACGCCAATTCGGTCCATCCGACGACCAGCTCCGTCCTGTTTGCTGGGGACAATTGGACCGCAGCGTCAAGCATTTAGAAATGCAATCGGCGGCTGACCATGGCACGGCGGATGTTGTCGAGGCTGGTCAGGGCGTTCAATCGCCTCACCGTGCCCGGTTCGAAGCCGGGGAGGGCTCCTTCGATCCTGCTAGCGAGATCGCAAAGTTCGTCTCGCGTCAGGTGCGTCAGTTCGTTGATCGTCCAAAGCTGCATCGTATCCTCCATCGCTTTCGCCGCGCCGATCGCGGCGTTCGAGGGAGCCGTTTGCTTATTCATTGGCCGAAACTGACCATCGCTCGCAATCAGAAGCAGCGTAGGCGACCGTAAAGTTTGGCAAGCTTCTGCATTCCCAGAGTTTCCTGCGGCGATTGCGAAGTATGTCCTGCTTAATGATGTCCAGAGAGGACATCATGCCACTGGACGACAAGCATAACGGTTCTGCTGATCAGGCCTTCGATGGTGAAGAAGGCAACTTCCTGGACCAGACCATGCGCGTCTGGCAGCCATATGCAGATCGAAAGCTAACGCGCGAAGATGCGCGGGAGATAGACAATCAGGAGGGTCGAAGCGATACCCAACAGCGCTCTCTGCGACAAGCGTCCGTCCGAATCATGAAATCGCGAATTGCGGGGTATCTTCCGGCCAGCTGACTCGGCGTCGGTAAGTGTTGAAGCCTCCAGAGACTGAGGCCAACACCTTCCTCGACCTCCCCGAGGACGTCTCTGACTTCGAAGTCCGCGTACTGGGTATCGGTGCCCGTATCTTCCGTCTTCGAAGTAATCGCAAGATCGCTCACGTGCGTGCACCCTCCAAACCTCAAAGAGGTGCCTACGATCCGATCTCCACCTCGACGAAATTATCTTCCGAGAGAAGGGCCTCGAAATCCGTGCGAAGCGGTTGCTTGCTCCCAAGCCAACGCTTCTCACGTTGCGTGAAGAATGGGAGATCCTTGAGTTTGATGCCGTCCGCGGTAAGGGCCTTCTCATATACCTTCGAGTTCTGCACTCGATTTCCAATTTCGACCAGGAGAGCCGAACTCGGAATGGACTTGTAGTTCTTACGCAATGTCGACGCGACCGCCTTCGCTTTGCTGGCGCGCTTCACAGGAAGGATAGCGTCCAGGATCGTAGAAGCCTCGGTCTGTTCGCCGTCCTCGGCGTCGTTCCAAGGGGTGGCATTGACGCTGCCGTGATGCCCGATCTTGAGAAAGTCGATAGGCTTTCCAAGCCTATTTTTGTGTAGATGCCACATCACGTTCCACGATGCGTTTTGTTTCTTCGGTCTGTATCGAGTGTCCCACTCAGCGTCGCCCACGAAGAGCAGCCGCTTGCCGTTCCACTCAACCAGGAGAACTACGCTCGTGTTGTTGATCACGCTGCCAGCCTCATCGGCGAATGCGAGCGCATTGGACATCATTCTGGATTGAAGTCGCCGGAAATCGGCCAGGCTGATGTTCTTGGGGATTGAATTCGCACCTTTTGCAATGTGAGCCTTGAACGGCTTTGTCCCTTCTTGGAAGCCCCGCAGGGAAACATCCGGGTCCTCGCCCAGATAGTATCCATCGATGTCTTGCTCGGGCCCGAGCACCTCGATCGTCGTGTTTGTGAGCTTGATTCCCAGGCTGGCGGCTGTGTCGCCGGCGTGAACGTACTTCGGCTTGATCTTGTTCGCCTGTGGAAGCGTCTTCTGCAATGTCTCGATTGCATCGTCGTTGGAGACGCCATACAGCTCCACAAGCTCCCGAAGCTCCGGATCCAGTTCCAGGTTTTGCGCGGCCAATTCGCGCATGGCGCTCTTGGCAAAGTCCTGGAGAGCGAAAGCTCTTTGGGATTGCGGATGTTCCCGGTTCATCGCCGTGCTCATCCAGATGTTTCCGATCGCCAGATCCTCGAAGAGGTCGGCGTCGAAGCCGGCAATATGATCCTTGTGCTCGTGGGTCACGACGAGCAGGTCGAGCCGCTTCTTTCCGTGGCCTCCATCGGGCAGCTCGGATTTCAGGTGCTCGACGGCCGATTTCAATGATGCGAAAGATCCCCACGAGCCGCAATCGATCAACATGTGGAAGTCGTCGGCACCTCCTTGCGTTGGCTTCGCCTTTGGGATGCGACAATAGATGCAGTCGCCAAGTTCGACGTTGTAGGCGCGGATCAGGAGCTTATTTGCCATCGGCGTTCACCCAAATCGTCTTTGGAATCGTCGTGAATGGTGAAATGAGGCGAGAGTTCGAACCGAAGCGAGCCGTCGACTTCGCGCGAAACGAAAGGCGGGATTTTCGTACCGAGTATTCCTTTTGCGCCCCCGATGGCATTACCGATCCGACCGGCCTTTACTCTGGCTGCAATCGAATTGAGGAAAGCGGCTTTACGCTTCGCGCCTTCGCCGCGCTCGCGCTGATCGTCGTCCTTCTTTTGGCCACGTCCGTAGAATTCGGTCCCCGATTTCCGCGACCATGCCAGGACGTTGCCTTCGTGATCGAGGGCCAGCGTGGCACCGCAAAGCATGCTGGCCGATTGTCCTTCGAACCGGCCGAACCGGGACCCCTCAAGCACGACGTCCTCGCGCCAGATGTATTGCAAGATTATCTGTTTCGGCAGGCGACGGGACTGACGTGTCAGCTTTTGTGCGACGTGAAGATCTGATACGACAACGTCAGCATTCGCGGGGATGTAGAGGCGGTCTCGATTATCGTCGAGGAATCTATATGTCTCGGCCCGTGAGCCGGACAGTTCTTCCACCTCGTGGAATACGTCAAGAGCTAGTCTCTCGAAGACTTGACGAGGCTGCTTCAGATCCTTGACTTCGGCGTCCGTCAGGATCTCGCGATCGAGAAACACATCCATCATCATGCCGCGATAGTTGTCAGGATCCGATGGATTGGCGATCTGCTCCATGCGCAATACGGCCAGGGCATAGTCTTTGAATGAGGCGTCCACAGGTGGCAGCAAATCGAGTGGCTGTACGGCCATTTGCTGCATGCGCTGAATGGTATCCCAAAACGCTTGAGATTTTGTACGTTTACGTTTGTCGATATAGTAGCGCGAGAGCTTTATGATGATATCGAACATCGCGCCGGTCAGGACCTGCGACAGTAGATGCGGTCTCTGTTCGTCCTTCAGCGCGGAAAGCTTCTCTTTGTTGCGAGCCGTTCGTAGATAGGGCTTGTCGCTCACCGCTTTACCGAACTCCTCGGCAAGTCGGTTTAGCTTCGTATCCTTGCCGAGGTCTCCGCCGGATGCCTCCACCAAGTAGTTGCGGAAATCGTTGTTGCGGAATGCGATAAGTATCGCCGTCAGGTCGCCAATGAATTCATGGAAAGCGGCCGTCTGCGGACTGATCGCCTCGATGTAATAAGGACGGATCCCATCGAGCACTGCATGGCCGAATTCGTGATTGATGATGTCGGTGGAGAGGCAGGTATAAACCGTTCCTCCGTCTCCATCGAAATAATAGAATTGCAGGGATTTGCTCTGACGATCGTAAAATGCGTTCTGACCGTACCCGGCGTGAGGTACGACGATCAGTCTGTTTCCCTCAAACCCCCAAGATATCCGGCGACCAAGACCTGGCCCGCCTTCGAAGAACTCCAGGGCTCGTTGAAGAACCGCCCATACGTGCAGTTGATGGGCTTGCAGGGAGCTGTACAAGAGCTCCCTGTCTATGGCAGTCCCACTGGAGTCGATGAATTGCCTGGTCGCGAAATCCCACCGAACGGGCGGTACCAATGCTCCCGTGTCGCCGTTGTAATCAACTACCGCGAACCGCGCGCTGGTCGGCCCAGGGGACAATCCGGGCTCCCAGGCGACGAACGATCGGTCGAATGCTAGTTTGGGATTGTTCTTTGCGAACAGGGGGTCCTGAAAGTAAACGTCGAAGGGGATCTTCAGGCCCAAACCCTTCTGGACGTCACCGTCGATATAGCTCCGTGCTGCGTATAAATTTAGCAGCGTTGCCTTTGTCGGCTTATTCGCCATAGCCGGTGGCTTGGCTTTGGCCGCCGTCCCAGCCTTCTTCTTGGCTGGCTTCCTAGGTGTCATCTCAGCCCTCCAACGAGAATATCGCGATCCTACGAAATGGCGGTTCCTTTGAAGGCCTCAGGCTTGATTCAGATTTTGATAGCAAGCGTGCCGTCCGCACGGTGCGGTGGGAGCGGGCGTGCCCGCCCAATCCAGATGAACGTGGCCGGTAGAGGCGGGGGCAGTGCGCAATGGGGTATCGAGACGATTGAACCCGGCCATTGCGTGGTCGCCTGTTGAACGAGCGGTAGGGTGCCCATAGGTGTTCGGTAGCCCCGAGGGAAATATACCGTAACTGAACACGACTCGGTCCCGCCCCCGGCCCGTGGCCGTTGGCGGAGCCGACGCGCTTTTCCAACTGCCGCCATGATGGGTCGCCGTCAGTCCCGCGCTCATGGAGGGCTTGCCCGCCACATAGGTATAGTCAGCGTCGCCCGGAAAGAAGAATCGACTGCCTGTGGTAGGCGGGTCGACGTTTAAAGTGAATCCGCTGTCGTTCCGGCTAGTCCCGCTTGCTCGATAGAGATGTAGCTGGCCGGCAGAAAAGCTCGTACCGGCCGCTGCTTTCGATACCAAGAGCGTACCACCAGCCGTAATGATCGATCCAGCAAAGGTGAGATGAGGAGAGGTGACCGATTGGAAAGGGGCTATCCAATCGAGAGTAAGCGACGTCGCGACAAGAGGACCTGACGACCAGTGATCTGAATCCCAGTGCGACAGTACGATCAGAGGATCAGCGCACAAGCATAGATCAGGTGTCGAATGAGGCCTCGTGCTGGTGTGGGATCGAACTCCACCTCCGAAATCGAAATAGAAGGCAGGCTTGTGTGACGATGGACTGCCGCTGTTGGCGGCGCCTTGACCGACGTCATAAACGGCAAGCGACTCGATAGTCGAGCCCGTCAACCTAGACAGTTTCGACTGGATGGTTTCGTCGGTGGCCTCCCAATCCGAGAGGTCGTGAACCTCGTCGAGGTCGTCAGCGGTCTCCGCGGAGACTGCCCTGACGTCCACGATGTTGACGGGCTCCGCCTCCGCGTAGAGGTTGCGATAGAGACGAGCGCCGAGCCCTTCTTGTAGCCTGATTTCGACCCAATCATTCCAGGCAGACTGGAAAAGCCCGGTCCGGGCAAACAAGTTTAGCGGATCGCCAAGTTGGGCATCGAATTCCAAATAAAATACGGGCATGACTTCGATCATGCCGATCCGTTGGTTTCCACGCAGTTTGGCGATGCCGGGACTCTGGTCGAACCAGTCAGCATCAAGGCCGCCAAGTAAGAATTCCCAGCTGCCTCCACCGGCAAGCTCAGCAATATCGTCGAGCCTCGCGTAGATGCGGGAGGGCCGCACAGGAAGCGCCGGCGGCCGCGGGAAGATCAAGAACGGATTCATCGGTCTTCCAAACTGATGCCCGGCCTTCGGGCTTGCGCTCGCCGAACGAGCGAGAGTATGAATTTGATCTCTATCTGAGGTAGATTAATCCATTGCAGCTTTTTGATCCACTGGAATCTATCGCTATTGAGCTTTCGGGGCGCGTGCCACCTGCCCTGTATATAATTGCAGCCGGTGACCTACGGGCATTCGCAGTCCGGGATGCGATATTGACCTAGGCACCGGACAAAGCAGTCTTTGCGATCCCCCTGATGCTTGCCGAATCCTAGGGAAATCCCTAGGTCGGCGAGGGGCATCCATGCAACCGAGCCCAAGCTCCGCGGTCGAATAGTCGGTAAACCCTCTTGCTTTCGAGCGCGTTTCCTTACTTGTGACTATAGCCACACCGTTGCCGCCGATTATGCGTCGTGCAAGAGTCACCAACGGAAGGCTGTAAGCGAGGGGCAGAGACTACTATTCCATGGGGCGACGACGGAGCAAATCATCTAACGCCGGAACGGTCCTTCTGATCCTGATTGGCGGACTGATAGCGGCTGTTACTGCAGTCTATCGGTTCGTGGTCGAACATGCGCCCGCTATTGGGGCGTTCGTTCTGGGGGCCGGGGTCGTTTGGCTACTCTATCTCGCACTCCGAGGCAGATCGCAAAGCGTTCCGGCTCCAGACAGGCATTCCGAATTTCCACAGAGTTCCGTTCAAAGCCCGCCACCCGCGAGAAGCACGCTTCGTACAAGCGAGCCGCCGGCAGTGTGGTTGGCGGCGGGTGAGCGGGCGATCTTCGGCAAGGCAGAACTGCCCGGTAGCATGTTCTACTACGGAGCATGGGTAGCCGGGCAGGACGGTGAAACGAGGCAGTATGCGATCAATCCCGCACTGCCCGCATATGCGCGGCAGGCCGAGATCGATGGACAGTCGGTGCCTTATTGGCCGTCGTACGAGCATATTTCACCGGCGGCGCGGTGCGCCTTTCTGGACTGGATGCGCACTGGACGACGCAATCCGAACTACGGCATTGGATATGTGTTTCTTTTCTTTTATGGCCTCGAACACCGAGTCTTCGTGGACAAGGGGGCAGATGCCCCCGCGCTTATTCAGGAGGTCGAACGACTGCTTTCGATCTATGGCTCCAACAATTCTTTCCAGAACTACGCCACCAAGTTCCTGAACGTTGCGCGGGTATCGCAGGGCCAGCGCCTGACGCTGCAGCCTCTATCTCCCGAACGAAGCGCGGGCTCGGAGATGGATCTTGCCACGCGTCTGTATCTGGGCGAGCGGCTCTCATCGGCTCCGGGCCTGTCCGCCGAAGATGCGCTCCGTTGGGTTTTGGCGATGCCCGATACCTATTTGAAAACGCCGGCCGTGCGATGCTTCGAAGAATTCGTCACTTTGTGGAAGTTGCGATTCGGTAAACGATTCCCCAATGGGCTGGTGGTGAACTCCAAGGGGAATATTTCGCTACGGTATCGTGCGGCGAGTGGCGGCTTCGATGTCGAGATCCGGGGAGAACATCAACGACGAACCGACCCGAGCCTACTCGTCCGAGAACTCGAAGTGTTGAGGGCTTTGGTCGACGATTGCACCGCCGAGCTCGATGGGTTCAGTCGACTGGTTGGTCGAAAGCCGGAAGCGAGACATTCGATGGCGGCTGCCGCGCTTCTTCCGGCCGACCTTCTGCGAGAGCCCGAGATAAGCGTCGTCGAGGACTTTGGGCGTCAGGTCGACACCCTTGTAGGAAGTCAAGGCAGAGGAAGTACTACCACACAGGTACTCCTGAATATGGTCGGGATCGAAATACCAGAGGGAGGAAAAATTCCGGGTCCCGCTCTGGATACGCTGAGCACCGCCTTGGATGTCGTGGGAATTGCGATCGAACCCGATCGCAGATATGGAAGCGGCGCTCCTCGGGCAGACGACCAAGTGTTCGTGTTCAGGGCGGTGGATGGTGGCCCGGTAGATCCAGGCAGAGCACAATTTCGCGCGATGCGAGCTCAGATCGAAGTCGCCGTGCTGGCCGCTGCGGCTGACGGGGATGCATCGTATGAGGAACTACAGCGCACCATTGCCAGGATCAGGGCAGAAAGCGACCTATCGGGGGTCGAACAGGCTCGACTGATCGCATTCGCCGTCATCACATTCAACAATCCGCCGAAGCGCGACAGAGTCATGCGCAAACTCGCGGAAGCTAGCGAAAGCGAGCGGGAAGCGATCGCCGAGGCTGCGGTCGCAGTGATCGGCGGAAATCAGAATATCGATGCTGGAGAGGTCAAGTTCCTCGAGCGACTGCACAAGACGCTGGGTCTCCCGGCGGAACGAATATATGCGGGTCTGCACCGAGCCGCCGCCGAGGCGGACGAGCCAGTGGCATTGACCGAGGAAGCTCGCGCGGCAGGCATTCCCATTCCCAAGGGGGCGCCTCCCGCTGCACCCCCGACCGCCGGCATTAGGTTTGATGCAGTCCGCCTGCAGAAGACGCGAAAGGAAACGGAGGCGGTGTCTGCTTTGCTAACTGACATTTTCACCGAAGACGCTCTTCCGGCCGGCCCGGCCTCTCCAGCTCCGACCGAGATGTCGCTCGAAGGGTTGGATGGACCTCATGGCGAGCTGGTCGAATTGCTTGAGCTTCGTGGATCAATGTCACGTGCGGACTTCGAGCTGCATGCGAAGGACGTTCGCCTGTTGCCGGACGGCGCGATCGAGCGCATCAATGACTGGTCCTTTGACCGCTTCGACGAGCCGCTGATCGAAGAGGGAGACGAAATCGTGATAGCGGCGCACCTGAGAGAACGCATCGCCGAAATGAAGGCCAGGGCCGCATGAGCAAGCAACCCAAGACGATCCGTCCGCGCGAACGCGATACCATCATTCAGGCCCTTTCCGCTGGCGTCGTTCCAAGGATCGGGCTCCCGCACATCCAGGTCGGGCGGGCCAAGGAGATCACCGCCATGCTGCGCGACATCGACCGCATCGCCGATGCCGGCGCAACGATCAAGTTCGTCATCGGCGAATATGGCGCAGGCAAGACCTTCTTCGCCAGCGTGATCAGGCTGATAGCCTTGGAACGACGATGCGTGACGGTGCACGCCGACCTCTCGCCCAATCGGCGCATCCAGGCCAGCGGTGGCCAGGCCCGAGCGCTCTATTCCGAGGCCGTCAACAATATGGCGACGCGCAACAGGCCAGAGGGTGGGGCTCTCCAGAGCGTCGTCGAGCGGTTGGTGACGGATGTGGCCAAGGAGGCCGGGGAGAAGGATGTTGCGATCGAGAAAGTAATCGATGAGAAGCTCGGCGCAATCGCCCAGTTCGCGGGTGGGTACGATTTCGCGACCGTACTGAAGGCGTTCTGGCGCGGCAGCGAAGAGTCGAACGAGCAGCTAAAGCAGAACGCCATTCGCTGGCTCCGCGGAGAGTATTCCACCCGAACCGACGCAAAGCGGGATCTTGGTGTACGAACCATCATCGACGATGAGAACCTCTACGATAGCCTCAAATCCCTCGCATGCCTGGTGAGAATCGCCGGCTATGCCGGCTTGCTCGTCATGATCGATGAAATGGCGAACATCTACAAGCTTCAGAGCGCTCAGGCGCGAAAGCAGAACTATGAACAGGTCCTCAACATTGTAAACGATGCACTTCAGGGCACGACTTCAGGCATTGGCTTTGTCATGTGCGGCACGCCCGAATTCCTCCTGGACACCCGCAGAGGCATGTTCAGCTACGAAGCTCTTCAGTCGAGGCTCGCCGAGAATTCCTTCGCCTCTAGCGGTCTTGTCGACATGTCCGGCCCGGTGATCAGGCTCCAGAGCCTGACACCAGAGGATCTGCTCGTGCTCCTCGGAAACATAAGGATGGTCTTCGCAAGCGGAGATCCGTCGAAGTATCTCGTTCCAGACGAAGCCCTCACAGCTTTCATGGAGCACTGCGACCGCAAGATTGGAGCTGCATACTTCCGCACGCCGCGTTCGACCGTCAGGGCGTTCGTTCAAATGCTATCAGTACTCGAGCAGAATCCCGGCAGCCGATGGCAGGACCTTCTCGTTCAGGTGCCCATTGCTCCGGACGCTCCCGACGACGGAGCGATAGCGGCACCTGAAAACGGGGATGAAGATGAGCTCACCAGCCTCCGCCTCAAGTCTTGAGGGTGCATACGACAGGCTGCATCCAACGATCCGCCGGTGGATCCGGGATCAAGGATGGGACGAACTTAGGGAGATCCAGGCGCGCACCGTCATCTCAGTCCTGGATGGCCACCGCGACATACTGATTGCTGCCTCCACCGCGGCGGGCAAGACCGAGGCAGCGTTTCTGCCGGTTCTCACGAGCGTCGCCGATCGCAGCGCCGGCGGATTCTCGGTGCTCTACATCAGTCCGCTGAAAGCGCTGATCAACGATCAGTTCAAGCGGCTGGAGGAACTCTGCGAGAATATGAACATCTCGGTCGTGAAATGGCACGGAGATGCTCCGCAGACCGCAAAGAAGCGGGCAATGGCGGACCCGCGAGGGATCTCGCTGATCACTCCGGAATCAATCGAAGCAATGTTCGTTCGCCGCCCTGGTGACGCGAGGCGGCTGCTGTGCTCGGCGGACTTCATCGTCATAGATGAACTCCATTCATTTCTGCAGGGGCCGCGGGGCCTCCATGTTGCTAGCCTTCTGCGACGCATCGATGCTATTTCACAGCGGTCGGCGCGCCGCATAGGGCTTTCCGCAACGATCGGTGATCTGGCGCAAGCCGCGGCTTGGCTTAGACCTGCGACACCTCAGCTCGTCGAAATTATCGAAGCAAAATCCGATGCCCCAGAACTCAGACTTCAAATCCGAGGCTTCGTCGAACCCCCGCAATTGGATGACCCGGACCACGCCGAGGGCGCGACCGGCGCCACAGAGGCGGAGGCCATTCGGCGCATCGCTTTGGATGATATTGCGGACCATCTTTTCGCTACGTTGAGAGGGACAAACAATCTCGTCTTCGGTGGCTCGCGGCGGACTGTAGAGTCGGCCGCCGACCGACTTAGACGAAGGGCCGAAAAGGCGAAGGTCCCTAACGAATTCTTTCCCCATCATGGTAGCCTCTCCAAGACGCTAAGAGAGGATCTGGAGAACCGCCTCAAGGACGGAAAGCTTCCGACGACAGGTATCTGCACGTCGACGCTCGAACTGGGCATCGACATCGGATCGGTGAAATCGGTCGCTCAGGTGGGCGCTCCAAGATCACTGGCCTCTTTGCGTCAGCGGCTCGGACGAACGGGGCGCAGAAGAGGTATTCCCTCCATCCTTAGGATCTACATCCGCGAGCCGAACATCGATCAGGAGTCGGGCGTCATCGATCGGCTGCGGTCAAACACGATCCGGTCAGTGGCGGTTATAAGGCTCTTGCTTGAGAAGTTCGTGGAACCTGCTGGCCAAGTGCCCGAAGTCGCCTCCACGCTGATCCATCAGATGCTTTCGGTGATATCCGAGCGCGGCGGGATACAGGCTCGTCCCTTGTATGACCTCCTGTGTGGCCCTGGGCCTTTCGCAGCCATATCGGTGTCAGAATTTTCCCTTCTTCTGAAACACCTTGCCTCCGATGAGATCCGTTTTGTCGAGCAGGCCCCGGACCGGACGATCATGTTGGCGGAAAGGGGCGAGGCGATAGTCCAATCGCGAAACTTCTTCGCGGTGTTCGAGTCAGCCGAGGAGTGGCGTCTGACGGTCTCTGGAAAAACCCTCGGAACACTGCCGATATCGTTCCCTGTCCACAAAGACAGTCTGGTCGTCTTCGCCGGGCAGCGGTGGATCGTGCAAGATATGGACGAGAGGACGAACACGCTATTTGTGGCGCCGCACCCGGGGGGCGTCGTGCCAAGGTTCGAACGCGCGGATGGCGAACGATTGCATGACCGTTTGGCGGCCGAGATGAGAAGCGTTTACCTGTCGTCTGACGAACCTTCCTATCTCGATCGGAGAGCGCGGGAGCTGTTAGCAGAAGGTCGGGAAGCCTTTCGAAGCTTTGAGCTCGATACGACGAGCGTGCTTCAGGAGGAGAAGGACGTTCACGTCTTTCTGTGGCGTGGATCGCAGGCAACGGCTGTTTTTGGAGCTGCGGCCGCCATGGTCGGTCTTCCCGGTCATGTGCACGATTTGGGTTTGACACTATCTGAAACGACCGTGGGGATAGCGAGATCCAAGCTCGCGGGCTTGGCGGACGACACTGCTTCGGACCCGGCTCGGGTTTCTGCGGCGGTCCAAAATATCGCGGCGGGGAAGTTCAAAGATCAGGTACCTGTCGAACTGGCAAGAACGCTTTGGGCGCGACAGAACACCGCCGAAATCGGTGCGATATCGAGCATCGCCCGGAGCATCTGATCCGAACGGCGACCCGAATCAGGGGGCAAAAAATGCAGAAGCTCGAAGGTGTACTCAATCTCAGCGCCAACGACCTCGTGGGTCATCTCAATTGTCGCTATCTGACGGAATTGGATCTAAAGGTTGCCAACGGCGAACTGGACAAGCCGAAGATCTGGGATCCCGTTCTCGAAGTCCTTGCCGAGCGCGGAGACATCCACGAGCGCGCCTTCGTGGATCACCTGAAGGCGAGCGGGTTCGCCACGACCAGGATCGAGGGCATCGGTGTCGACGGTGCAGCCATCGCAGCAACGATGCAGGCGATGGCGCGTGGTGACTCCGTCATCGTCCAGGCAGCGCTGCAGGCCGGCAGGTGGAACGGACGGGCGGACGTGCTGCGCCGTGTGGAGACGAACAGCCGTTTCGGCTCCTGGTCTTACGAGGTCACCGACACCAAGCTGGCCCGCGTCACGAAGGGCAACACCGTACTGCAAATCAGCTTGTACTCCGACATGCTTTCCGAGATGCAGGGTGCGCCTCCCCGATTAGCGCACGTCGTGACCCCGGGAAACGACTTCGCGCCAGAGGAGCATCGAATCTCAGACTACGCCGCATACTACCGACACGTCAGGTCAAGCTTGGAAAACGCGGTCGAGTCCGATGCTACAGGTTTTTATCCGGAACCTATCGAGCATTGCGAAATATGCAGATGGCGTAGTCATTGCCAGCAGCGCCGGAGAGCCGACGACCACATGTCGTTGGTCGCGGGCATCAGCAAGATCCAGATCGGCGAATTCGAAAGGAATGGCGTTGCCACGATGACGGAGCTTGCCGAAATCCCGTTACCGTTGACGTGGAGACCCGATCGTGGAGCCGCCGCGAGCTATGAAAGAGTAAGGGAGCAGGCTCGAATACAGGTCGAGGGCCGGGCCAAAGGCCAGATCGTCTACGAAGCCCTGCCGCCTGTGCCCGGTTTCGGTCTTTCGCGTATCCCACCGCCATCGCCGGGCGACATCCTCTTCGATTTCGAAGGAGATCCTTTCGTTGGAGAAGGGGGGCTCGAGTTCTTGTTTGGATACTTGTATCGCGAGCCGGACGGATCCCCAAAATACGTGGGGGATTGGGCCTCCGCCCGACACGAGGAGAAGGGGGCTTTTGAGCGGTTCGTGGACTTTGTCGTCGATCGATTGAAGGCCTATCCCGATCTGCATATCTATCATTTCGCTCCGTACGAACCGGCAGCGATGAAGCGGCTGATGGGGCGGTACGCGACGCGCGAGAATGAGGTTGATAATCTGCTCCGCGGCGAGATCTTCGTCGATCTGTATTCTATTGTGCGCCATGCCATCCGCGCGAGCGTCGAAAGCTATTCGATAAAGAAGCTAGAGCCGCTGTATTCCTTCGTCAGAAGCGTGCCTCTCGATGAGGTCGGATCGGTGCTCGCAAGAACACAAGCACGACTGGAGATGTCGGATGCCGGCGCTATACCGAACGAGGACAAGGCCGCCATCAAAGGATACAATCGCGACGATTGTGCCTCGACGGAAGGTCTGAGGGATTGGCTCGAGGATCTTCGAACATCCCTCATCGAGAGCGGCGCGGTCATCGATCGGCCCAGTCTCGTCGATGTCGAAATGAACGTCGAACTGGCGGCTTGGCAACAGAAAGTGGCCGCGCTCTCGGCCCGACTCGTGAAAGGCATTCCGGATGACATGAATGAGCGGACGGCCGAACAGCAGGCGCGCTGGCTGCTTGCCGCGCTGTTGGATTGGCACGGTCGCGAGAAAAAGGCAGTGTGGTGGGAATATTTTCGTCTGGCGGATCTCTCTGCCGAAGATCTTCTGCACGAGCGCGACGGCCTAGCGGGCTTGGATTTCAAAGGTCAGGTCGGCGGCACGCAGAAGGCGCCCATACAGCGCTACAAATTCGATTTCCAAGACTCCGATATACGTCCGGAAGACGATCTGAGGAGCGTGGGAGGCGAGAAGTTCGGTACGGTCTCGGCGATTTCGCTCGAAGACCGCACGATCGACGTCAAAAAGCGCAAAGATACTGTCGACTTCCACCCCGAGGCGGTCTTCGCGCACAGCTTCGTAGATACGCAAGTCCTAGCCGAATCCTTGATGCGGATCGGCGAACACGTTGCAGATCATGGAATGAACGGAGACGGCGATTATCGTGCCGCTCGCGACCTCCTGATGGCGCTCGCTCCGCGCCTACGCGGACACGAGCTGCAGCAGCCGGACGAGCAGGTGCTCCAGACCGCTGTTCGAGTTGCCCTCAACCTCGATCGGAGCGTCTTTCCTGTGCAGGGGCCACCTGGTGCCGGCAAGACGTTCACGGGGGCTCGAATGATCGCTGCACTTGCTGGCGCCGGACGTACAATTGGCGTGACGGCCAACAGTCACAAGGTAATCCGCAATCTCCTCGACAAAGTGGCTGAGTGCGCGGACGAACAAGGTCAGCCGATACGGTGCATCCAAAAACTGTCCGAGAAGGAGCACGACTCGGAGGTCCTCCGTTTCACGACCAACAACGGAAAATTTCTCGATGCTTTGAGAGCTGACTGTCGCGTGGGCGGTGCCACGGCCTGGTTCTGGGCGAGGCAAGATGCTTCACATTCGGTAGATGTGCTCTTCATCGATGAAGCGGCTCAGATGTCTCTCGCCAACGTTCTTGCCGTGTCGCAGGCAGCCGAGAGCATCGTGCTGCTTGGAGATCCCCGACAGCTCGAGCAGCCGATCCAGGGAAGCCATCCTGATGGTGCCGCTGTTTCCGCCCTCGATCACATACTAGGTCCTCACGCTACGGTACTGCCGGATAGGGGGCTGTTCCTGCCCGAGACTTGGCGTCTGCATCCCGAGATATGCGCGTTCAACTCCGAACTGTTCTATGAGGGGCGCCTTCGATCGCGCACCGGGCTGGACAGGCAGCAGATACGGTCCAAGGGACCGTTGAACGGAGCGGGGCTGCGCTTCCTTTCAGTCGAACACTCCGGAAATCAAAATTCGTCGCGCGAAGAAGCCGACAAGATCAGCGAACTGATCACGGATATCCTGAACGCCGGCACTACATGGGTGGACGGAAGCGGAAAGGAAGCACCGGTCGGTCTCAATGACATACTGATCATTGCGCCATATAACGCTCAGGTCTTCGAACTGCAGGACCGCATCCACGCAGGCCGCATCGGAACCGTCGATAAGTTTCAAGGACAGGAAGCGCCAATCGTCATCTATTCGATGACAACGTCCAGCTACCTGGACGCCCCGCGAGGAATGGAATTTCTGTACAGCGCAAATCGCCTCAACGTGGCCACTTCACGCGCCAAGTGCATCTGTCTCATCGTGGCGTCGCCGCGCCTGTTCGAGGTCGATTGCCGGACGCCTCGGCAGATGCAGCTTGCGAATGCATTTTGCCGATACTTGGAGCTGGCGGAGCCAATCTAGGCTCCGCCTCAACGGAGAGACCGGCTGAGCGACATGTCCCGCGCTCTGGGCGGCGTTTGCCGTCACCCGCTCCAGCGGTCCGGGGCTGGCGTTGGAGCGTGACATGCCACGGAGTGTGAGCAGTCGAACTGCGGCCGGTATTTCTTCGTAGTACAGCGCTGGTGCAGAGTGCTTAGAGGGAGATGAGCCCGTACCGGAGGCCGATAACGACCGCGCTGATCCTGTTCGCAGTCCCAAGCTTTTTCTTTACGTTGCCGAGATGAAACTCGACGGTTTTCTCGGAAATCTGGAGAATTTCACCGATCTCCCAGTTCGTCTTCCCCTCTTTGCACCATTCGAGGCAGGCGATTTCCTGCGGCGTCAGGAGCGGGCCATCTGCACCGGGTATTTCACAAGGCAACGATTGCCTCGCGACGGGGTCTTCCCCGCAGACGGGCGACGGATCTTCATCGAGTTGCGCAGTGATCGCAGCCGCATGGATACAACGCTTCTCTAAGCCGGATTGGTGTGACGCAATGCAGCGCTGCCCTTGGTACTGGACAGCATCGGGCGTCGATATAGGAGATCGATGGGAGGGCATGCTGTGAAACACACGTTCTTTTGGCGATACCGCCGATAGGTCAAATAACTCTGGAATCCATCCGAGCGTCAAATCGCGAGGTAACAGTTGTCAGCACTAGTGCTTGCGCAACACAGCGCAAATCTAGTGGAAGAGAACAATTGAAAACAGCCGGCGCCGGATTGCGTAATGCACTGCATAATTAGTCTACCGCGTTTAAAGGTCTGCCAGAAGCGGGGTTAAGGGGCAGGATCGTGCGGATAAACTGCGTATTCTGTAGAATTGTGAAGAGAATCCGCGTTCGTGGGGCGCGGGTCAACCGTTAGCCCCCGGAGAAGGCGCCGAGCGCGATGGTTGCGGGCTCAAAACAAAAGACGCTACCAAATCGCGTGAGCTAGCCAGTGCCTTCTCAGTCTGCCGAACCGCATTTTTGACCTTGCGGGAGCCGCGCTTCCAACGACTGGTCAGATGTGAGCGATCGGTCCGGTACCAGTGCAGGTAAACTTCGAAAACGGCGCGCAGATGCGAGATTCGTGCGAATTTAGGCATGCCATCGCAGTAATCAATATCAGACATCGTTTAAGTATACGAACACGCCTAACCCGCGCGAGCAGGCTCCGGCGCATCGCTCCCGTGACGGAAAACGACTTGGAAATACAGAACCACGCCAAAAAGTAAACTCCGCCACAAAACACGTTTCCCCGACACATTTCCCTGACGCCGTGTGCGCTCTAAGGGGGCAAAAGTTTTTGCGTTGCGAGATCTCTTGATGGAGCTGGAAATCAAAGAGGACATGGGTCTTCAGGGTGACAACAATGCTCGATGAAGACTTGGCGCGAATTCGGGCTCATCGCAACAACATGAACCGGTGTCGACGACTGCTAGGGACAAGACTGTCGGACGTAGAACGCCGGTTGATCGAGAAACGCCTTACAGAGGAGCAGGCCGCGCTCCATTCTCTTTTTGAGAAGACCTTCCCCCTCTCATTTTCACTTCCGAAAGATCCGACCGACCCTCCGAAACTTCAAGACGGGCAAAGTTGGGATCGTGCGTAACATTGAACCCAATTTGGACTGCTTTTGATCTGCGGGCGACCGGGCAATAGTTCGGCTTTCGTAGTCCCGCCTCGGGGCGCACCGGCTTCAGAAGGCTGCCGAGCGGCAATCGAGATCGAGTTTGCGGCCGAGGCTCGGATGCGGGGCAGTGGAACGCTCAACGCGGCTATGCTGGTCGTGGCGTTCGTGGTAGTGTCCGATGGACAGCGATGATGATCCGCATTAGCACTACTTCTTCATGGCAAGCTCTCTGATCCAGTCGGCGTCATAGCCACGGTCGGCAAGCAGCATTAACCCGACTTTCAGACGAGCAGTTTTCCGGCAAGTCGAACGTCGTGGGCCTCACCGGGGCTCAGCGCCAGCCGTACCGGCAGACCATCGCTATCGACCACCGCATGGATTTTGCTCGTCAAGCCGCCGCGTGACCTCCCCATCGATTGGCGCTGGTTTCGTGTGATGCAGGCTCCATGCTGATGCACACGGACAATGGAGGTGTCGATCATCTGGACAGCGGCATCGTGGGCAGCGGCAAATGCGTCTATGATGCGGCCCCAGACTCCAGCCCGCCGCCAACGGACGAAACGGTTATAGCAGGTCGTGTAAGGGCCAAAATGATCCGGCAGATCGCGCCAAGGTGCCCCGGATCGCAGGACCCAGAAGATGCCGTTGAGGACACGTCGGTCGTTTATCCGAGGAACGCCACGCGGCTTGTTCGGCAGCATCGGCTTGATGGCAACCCATTCATGGTCGGCGAGTTCGTAGCGCATGATTCGACCCCCAGTTTGGGAGTTTGAATCACGGGGGTCCGTCCAAGCGCAACGCCTCTGGCCCGGCGCCGGTTCGGCGCTCACGGGTAGAAGCGGACATTAACCTGCCGACAACCCCCCCGTTGAATCCGTCGAAAATGACCCTGACCGGATTTGAAGCGCACGTGTTTTCCGGTGATGAAGTGCCTGAACTGCTGTACTATGGAGACAGTCACATCGACGGCCAGCTCTGGTAATCGGGTATCATTCGGCTGAAGCCAAAATGACAGACGCCAACGCTGGTGGCAGCTCGAAGTTCGACCTACACGTGGTGCATCAAGGACTGTTCAATGGCAACGTGTCCGTTCTGTTTGGAAGATACAAAGGACGGGGCGAAGAAGTGTCCCCATTGCCAAAGCGATCTCGTCAGGGACCAGGATCACTCCCAAAAGGTCGTCTATATCCTGGACCAAGGTCTAGTCACGTTCGCAAAATTCGCCTTGGTGCTCTTCGGACTCTTCGCTGTCGTGCTGTACACGGCACTCGGATTCCATATCGAAGACTCCGTGAAGCAGATCGACGAGAAATCAAAGTCCGTCGCCGAGTTGCAGGCTAAAGCCAAGGACATAAGCATTGAAATCCAAAAGAGCGCTCTTTCAGACCAAAAGGAGCTGCAGAAATGGAAGGAGGAACTCCAGCAAAGTATCAGGTCCGAGATCGAGCGGAAATAAGGCAGACAGCGCTAAGGCACGCGCCGACTTTGTGAAATATGTCGATGACGTTAAGGACGAAATTAAAAAGAATCTCGAGGCAATCGGCGAATCGCGCGAGCATGCATTGGGTTATGAGAATGAAGCCGCCGAGGCTGGACGCAAAGCCTTGCAAATCGTCGCAACCCTGCAGATCGACCCGAAAGCGGTCGCGCCGCTCGTGGCATCGGTCGGGGCCGAATCCAAATCACCACCCCAGCGCTTGAACATCAGCGTCGGGATCGTGTCGGAGGTGAACGAACTAGGCACCGACGAGCTGTCGCGCGTTGCTGCGGCACTACAGAAACAGGTTAGCCGAGATCTTAAGCCAATCTGGGGTGTGGATGCGAAAATTGAAGCTTTCAAATCACTGGGCGCTGTTCCCGTTGGGGTTTGGCCGATGATAATAAAGAAGGATATCGGTGTCGTGGGGGCCGCAGGAATCCATCTAGAGAAAGATAGCGCGCCTTATTCCCTGGTAACTTACGTGCCGGGTGACTCGCAATGGGCGATCACGGCAAGCCATGAGTTGATCGATATGTTAGTAGATCCGTCCGGCAATCGAATGGTTTCCGGCCCGTCACCGCGCGCGAGCGACCAGGACAGAACTGTGTTGTTCCTGGTTGAGCCGGCTACGCCCGTCGAAGGATCCAAGCACGCTTACACGATAGATGGGGTGATGGTCTCCGATTTCGTCACTCCCGAATTCTATACCGCACCAAAGAGCCAGAAGTCACGATACAGCTTCAATGGTACTGCCGTTGAGCCGAGGAAAATCGCGATTGACGGATATGTGTCCTGGATGGACCAGCAAACGAATGAATGGCAACAGGCCATCTGGTTTGACGGGAAGGAGCCTCAATTTCGCAGTTTGGGCAAGATCGACTGAGGCTTAGCTGCGGACCCACTGCGGAGACGTGATCAACTCACATCCATAAGGCTGGAGTAGGTGAGTCTGGTTCTGGCCCAGACTGTGTACTTTTCACACAGCCTGGGCCCATCGCGACATATTGCGCTGCCGCACGAACTCGGCCGCTATAGGGGCAAAGCGGTTCGCGCCTGCGCGCAATGTATTCGGGGGCTGCTTGGACGAGCGGTGATCGCGAGCACTTGAGGAAGATGGTGTCGGAGCCGCCCTGCTCAACTCCTTGCGGCCAACGGTGGTTGGACAATCAGGAGGGACGAAGCGATACCCAACAGCGCTCCCTGCGACAAGCATCCGTCCGAATCATGAAATCGCGAATTGCGGGGTATCTTCCGGCCAGCTGACTTGGCGTGGGTATGAGTGTTTCGGTGCCGTAATCTAGTTGCATAAGTTCCACATAGAGTTGCCGATAGCGGTCAATTGTTATCGCGGTACGCTCGGGATTGAAGAAGTTTGCCGGTTCTGCCTCGACAGGCACGAAGCCCAGCAGAAGAGAGGTTCTCACCTTCTGCGGATCATCGGAAGCAGGCCGTGTATACGCGATTGCCCGTTCCGGATCGTCAATAAAGATCGTGCCTAAGACGCGATGCAGCAAATGTATTCTCATAGCAGAATTTTGCATGCGTTCTTTCCGATAATGACCATCGAGTAGCATGCGAGGCGGGCTTTCGACCTCAACCAGAATTCTGCGGGCGCCCATCTCCCGCGTGAACTTGGCGAACAGTTGCTTCATCCTCCGCGTAGATAGTCTTCCGCGGTCGGTCGCGCGGATAGCAATGTATGGAACGTATATCGACTGTGGGATCATAGGGTTTAGCCGAACCAAACCAGCCCCGATTGCGTGTTGCCCAAGAACGAGCAGGAAATAGCGCGCGATGCGAGGTCTATGAAAGAGCTCGTTGAGTCTATCGTCCGCTTCTAAGTCCGTTAAAGTGAATGCCTCCTTGAGGATTGATATTGCGCAGCGATACTCAACCGCTGCCTCGACCAATACCAGGGCGTCGGAGCCTCGATCGTGACTGACGGCGAGCGCGTTCGGCGCGTCGCCCATTTGCAGTTGGAAATTTGCCAGTGCTGGTTCTTCGGTGGCCATGACTTCCAATGAATGATTGAGACCGAGCGAAGTCTGCGCGTCCCCGACGTCCTCCGCTTGCGCATGGACACACTTGTTCTGTCGCAACCACGAATTTCCCGGTCATAGATGCTCGGCGCCTCGCGGCGGAAGCCGTGAACATGACGTTTCGAGACGCGGCAACCAGCATGCATCACTGAGCGGGCGGCCCCTCAGCGATGAGCCCAAAGCCTCGGGTCCGCCCTACATCACCGGGTGGCTGGGAGGACGGTGATGCTGGTTACGACAAAGCAAACGGCATGCCGAAGGGAAATCGCCGCTTCTAACTAGCATGGGCTCCAGTCATGTTTGAGACTGAACCATGCGCCGGCTGACGTCTGTCAGAAATGTCTCGAAGCTAACAAACGAAGTAACGCGTCGATTTTCACGGCGCTGGAGCGATCCAATGTTTAATCTGCGGACTAGCTACGCGGCGAACAATTCCACTCGGAGCGGCCTGAGAAGCGGCCGGCCGCTCTTTCGCTTGTCTGCTTCGCTATTCTCGTAAATGCAAATGCGCGCGTACCAATGCTACAAGAACCTCAGGTGCCTTATGATGAGGCAGACCACGATGCGAGCAACAGCCTCCCGTCGGCGAACAGCGCCAGAACCCGCCCGTCGTTCCATGCAAATAGCTGGAACTTGGTGCCTTCCACAATCTCGCTTGATGTGAGAGTGCCCGCGCAACCGAATACGTGAACGACGTCTGCGTAGTTCGCTCCAAGCTTGACAACGCTTAGCTGGGAGCTTCTGACGCGACAATGCCCGCTCGGCAATGAGCGAGCGTCAACTGACTTATGATCCGCATCCAGGTCATCAGGGGCGGCCGGATCGGCGAGGATCTCGCTCGACGGAGCGCTGGCCTGTGCGGGTCGAGGCCCACTCGCTATCCGGCCTGGCTCCGCGAATAGCCATGCGGAGACCGCAATTACTGTGATCGGGATTATCTGTCGGTTGATGGGATAGCCTGTCATTGCGAACAATTGGCCATGAACTCGTTACGTCCGGTACAGAGCTTCTTTCCAATAACTAAGAACAACATGTTTTCGCCTTGTGTTGTTGGTCTCTCCGAGAAATGGGACACGACTATGAGCCGAACGCGACTGAAGCGGTCTCAAGATGCTCGGTCCGGTATCAGGCTGCCTGGCCCCGATTAAGACAGAGCGGGGCGAACGCGACGCCGTTCATGGCGGCGCCAGGTCCGCCCCTACATCACCGCGACGGCTCGGCGATGTTGTTGTGCACAGAAGCAAGCTCTGTGCCGAACTGAAAAGCCGGCAGGTTGTGCGGGTCCGGCGAGCTTGAAATTGGTCGAAAGTCCCTAAAGGAGCATCCAAGCAAAAAGGCCCGCGCTTAGCGCATTTGTCTGTACGACACCTGCTTCGGCAAATTGCGGTATCTCAGTTAGCCATTCCAATTCCACCTGTCGCTTATTGGTGCCCTGTCATGATTTGCGTCGTGAGGCATCGCTGTTCGACCGACAGTGCAAGCACACTGTGCTTTTCGCTCATCTCGCCAATCTGCAAGTTGCGAAATCGCGAGCAACCGACAAGCCCTCTACTTCCATATAAGTTACCAAGCCGGCAGAAAGGTTTGGATCCATACTGCGCGCTGCGCACTTGTCGGGAACGTCATCGGCGTGCCTGGAAGACCCATAATAACCGGGCCGCATCATGAAAGAGGTGGATGGCTGGGACAGGCGGGGGGCGCAGAGCTTCACCGGGCAATCTGTGCTGGGGAAGCGGCGAAACTCTAATTTGCGGGGCAAGCCCGACCATCAAGCAGGCGGCGAGCTCTGTCAAACCTGGATGATTTTCGTCACAGCTTCTCTGAAGGACGCAGCTGCTGTCTCTTACGATCTACTGATGCGATCTTGGGTCGTCGCCTAAGACGCTCACGCGAAAGGGCTTGAATCGAGCGTGGCGTCAGGTTGTAAACAAAATGCGAGAACGCCGGCCACGGGACCTTCCATATGACAAAGTCGTTTCTCGCTACTCATTTTGCCGCGGAATCCGTAGCGGGCAGTACTAGAGAATCCAGGTTAGGAGTTGACTGCGCCAAGCTGGCGCTCCGAACGGCTACGTTCGTTTCTGCGTCTATATTTGCCGCGGGGCCGCTCGCCGCGCAAGCTGGGCCCGCCAGCGATAGTCTGAATTGGTCATCCAGCACGCAATCGAACGGCGCCTCCGCCGTGGCCGTCAAGCAGCCGATCTCGCCGTTCTGGGACAGCTCGGTCGGCGCCGACATGACAGTGGCGCGCGAGCCCGCCACCATGTTGGAATTGCTGGCGGAGAAGGCCGCTAATGGTGGCAGCGTGCCCCAATCCTCCGGCAGCGCCTGGGCTGTAGCAACCGCGCCCGGTGCAGGCGTCATCTGGGACAAAACCGTCGTAAAAGCGCGCGTTGATCCGGGCACGGAGAATAGCAAGATAGGCACCGCGCTCACCAAATCGCTGCCAGTATCGAACGATTATTCGCTGGCCGTGGAGGTCGACTACAACATGATTCAACAGGGGAAGATGCCGCTCTTCGGCATGGGCGGACAGGAGATGCGCAACTACGAGACCCATCAATCGGCAAAAGTCACAATCACCGGGATCGGCACCAGCTTTGTCGTCGGCCAGACCATGTCTACCATCGACGACAAATGGCTGCGCACGTTCGGCGCCGAACAGAAGCTGTTCAACGGTGTAACCATCTCCAGCGCGATCGGCGAGACCGCACAGGGCACGACGAACATGAGCCTGACGGCGGGATTTAAGAAGAGCTGGTGAGGTTTGCCGACAAGCTGTTAGGGCGGCGGCGTGGTAGCCAGCACAACGCCTTGACGTTGATATCGTCGATGACGGCGTTTCGCTCCAGCGGCGGAGCAAAGCGTTCGGCAGCAAGCGGATGCCGCCGCAGTAGCGGCCTACAATAAACTCCCGTTTAGATTTTTGGAGCCAGCGAAGTTGGGCAAAGAACGGAGACTGCGGCTTTAGCCGAAAGCCGCTCTGTTCCAATTCGGACGAAACGTTTCGTCAGAGTTGGGGCACTTGTCCGCTTCGAACATTCGCAAGCGAAGGGCAATCAAGAGGAATCGCGATGAACCGCGCGCAGGGCTTCTTCATCTCAATGCTCGTCACAGGCTGTATATTCATGTGTGCGGCGCTCGCGCTGTGGCTTCTCGACTGGTGAAACAGCAACGCCGCCCGCTTGAAATGATCGCGGGCGGCGTTACGCGGGGCTCGGGAGGGTCGTGCAAAATCCCGGTAAACAAGGGGTCTGCACGTCCCGTGCCAAGGTTCAGGTCTCGGGCTGAGACACCGAGGAGGGGAAGCGGACCTGGAATTAGCACGTGGCGCAAAGCTCTATTTACTGGCTTCATCCACCCACTTCATTCCTTTGCGGAGATGCTGATCATCGATACGCATCGGTCGCGCCTGTGCACAGTCTGATGACCAAATGCGCCACCGGGAGCTAACGCGACGCAGCCGCCTGGTTTCACAGCGCTCGCTGCGATCTGTCGCAGAGAGTTGGGTGGGGCGGCACCGACGCCTGGATCGAAAGATTCGCCGAGTCCGCCCCTACATCACTCTGGGAGCATAGTGATGCGCTTTGAACGTAGCAAACGACCTGGCGCTGCAACTACTGCAACTATTTCATGCCAGAATGGCTCCCGATGAGGCTTGTATCGGACGCAGCGTCAAGTTGTACCATGCTGGCCCCGTTGGTCCTGCCCTAGCAGAGATCAGCTGCTCCAAGGTGAAGGCGGCGAGCGCAAGCAACGGACGAGAGGCCGCGGACGCGGCGACAAAAATTGCCGGATCGACCATCGATCAGCAATTCCAAGAGAGATCCTGGCCTTAAGTGCCACCGGCTCAACTTGACCAACCCATGGTCTTCGCAAAAGTCGATGGTGCATCACCTGACCTCCTTCTGTGCTCGATCGGTGTTTTCGTCTCGTTGGATGAGAATCGGTCGATGATGGTCGGTCAAGAGCGACTAGCCGGGGCAGATGACCGAAACCCGATTTTTCAAAGAGGCGGCTGCGTTTGATGTCCGAGCGTAGATCTTGGACCGCAGCGAAATTTTGGACTGGAGCGAAATTCAGCCTGGACTTGTTGGACAAGGATCCAGTTGCGCCAGCCCCCTCGTTCTTTGTTCAGAGTCTGACAGCGGCACACAAAGTGTGAGATCCAAAACCGCGTATGCGATTGCTCCATGCGAGCAATTGCGAAGCGCAATCACGCCTTAATGCATCGTGAGGTGCGCTGGCACGCCCCTTGCTCTTCCTTGCAGTAGGCCAATAGAGGCCAATTTGAAGGAGCTGAACATGAGCAGCACGACAGGATCTTGGGCTTACGGAGAGAAAGCGCCGACGCCAAGCCAGGAACAGACCAAGTCAAAGGAAGTTCGTGGCTCTTTGACCCCTCGCGGTTTTGGGAGCATGCCGCAGGATGCGAAGTTGCGGCTGCGGCCGCCCAGGGCGTTTGAAGAAATCGGGCCCGTGACTGCGGCCTAAGCAGGGCCGAAGCTGCAGTACCGCTGACCTCGCCTTGCCCCTTGACGGCAAGGCGAGGAAGCGCCCGTTGCATTCGGAGGACGCGGCTGTTGTCTGCGGTTGTTGATTGGCATCGCCTGGGAATGAATGGGTTGGGTTGACCGTCTTTTACGAGAATTGGATCTTCCCGAAATATCGGACCGCGTGGACTTTGCTGCCGTTATGTTGGGAGTAACCCACAGCGATCTTTACAGGTACGAAACTGGTGGACGCCAAATTTTCGTTTTCAATTCTTCTCATTTGTTCGCGCTTTTCTGAAGTTGCGGATCGTGACGACGTGAGCGAGCACCCTTATCGATTGCTAGCTACCCCATGATCGTCCTCGGCAAGAACGTCGTGCCAGCGAGCTCGAAGCAACTGCTCGCCTAGAGTTCGAACGGTCGCATAGTCCCAGCAACGCAAGGGACGGCCGGTTCAAGTTAGGGCGGCCCTATCCCCCCAGTCATTCGAGAATGTTTGTCAGCACCGAGCCGCAATATGTGCCAGCCGCTGATTTCAAGGTGAACGAGGACCACACATGAGCGGTGGACAGCGGCTAAGGCGTCATCCGCCTGGGCCGTCCGATCCCTTCAGCGCAATCTTCAAGCATTCGATCAACGCTGGCGTGGCAAACGGTTTGGCAAGGAAGCCGATCGCGCCGGCCTTGATCGCGTGAGCGCGCACAGCATCATCTGGAAAGGCCGTGATGAAGATGAAAGGCATGTGATGGCCGAGGCTGCGCATGTGTCTGAGCAGGTCAAATCCGTTCATCGCCGGCATCTGGATGTCCGTAATCACGCAGGACATGTCGTGCAGTTCCGCCGATCGGAGGAATTCATCAGCGGAGGTAAAGGTGCGGACGCTATATCCGCACGATGTCAGTAGGTTGGTCGTTGCGGCGCGAACGGATGGATCATCGTCGATGACCGAGATGACAGATGGCATTAACAAGATGATGGCTCGTTATCCGGGAACTGCCTGCCGCGGTCGCGGCCGCGCAGTGAAATGTGGGGGCGTGGCGCAGGATTGAAAATCATACTTAGGTTTGTACGTCCCCTTTGCTCCGGGAAATTCCGAGCGCTTCGGCCATTTTTATGAGATCGGCCAGCGACTTGGCGCCCATTTTGCGCATGACCTGCCCGCGATAGATTTTGACGGTAATCTCCGCTAGGCCAAGCTCGCCTGCCACTTGCTTGTTCAACAGGCCGGATGTGACCAGGGGCAGAATGTCGCGCTCGCGTGGGGTCAGTTGTTTGAGGCGGGATCGCAGCTCGGAGACCGTCTTCTCGAGATCGCGCCGCTTGCGGTCCCGTTCGATGGCGGCCTGGACCGCGTCGAGCAGGTCCTGGTCGCGTACCGGCTTGGTCAGGAAGTCGACCGCGCCGCTCTTCATCGCCTGGACGGTCATGGGAATATCGCCGTGACCTGTGATGAAGATGATGGGTGTGTGGATGTTAGCCTTGGCGAGATCCAACTGCAGCTCGAGGCCGCTCGATCCCGGGAGACGGATGTCGAGCACCAGGCAACTCGGCACCTCGGGCGGGGTGGCCTGCAAAACCTCCGCCGCCGAGCCGAAAGCCTCCACCCGAAGGCCCACCGATTCAAAAAGATTTGTGAGAGCCTCGCGCATCGAAACGTCGTCGTCGACGACGAGGACGATGGCTTCATCGGTACCCTTGCGTGATCGCACCGTTTGCGAGAGCTCGCTCATGATGCATCCTCTGGATGCAAAGGCAAGATGATCTGAAATGTCACGCCGCATCTCCCGTTAGAAAGCGCAAGGAAGCGCCTACGATGCCGCCTGCAACTGGCTGTGCGGCCGAATTCCCCAATTTCGTGATCTGGCCAGGCTCGAACGCAGAACCTCCCATTTTTCGAATATATGGGCGATTCGTTTACGGCAAAAGGACGATGCAGGCCCCGACTGGGCGCCTGTCGTCGGCAGCCCAAGTCTCGCTGCTCTGGCTTAAATTGCGCGAAGATGCGTCCCTCAGCGGGCCTGGAGGCGCGAATTCCCTGTTCCCGATCGGCAACCTGGGCGGGCCGGAGTTCGCGCTTGCGTCCTTATTTTTGCGACAGATGCCGGTCATCCAACGCGACTGGCGAGGGCCGGGCGACTCAGGTTAAGCAGCCCTCGTCGATCTGACCAACATGCCAAAGGAATGAAATGGTCGCAGCCACTCCAAAACTTCCCGCTTCCGGTTATGCTCTCGAAGTGGATGGCCAACTGAAAACCGAATTTGCGACCAAAGACGGGGCCTGGTCTGCAGCGAAGGAGCTAAAGCAGCGCTTTCCCATGCTTCAGGTCAGAATTTATGATGCTGAGATAAAGGCCAGAGAGGAAGTTCAGCTTTCGCGCGCCTAACTTTTCCGCTTTCGGTTTTTGCTTGCCGCGTGCGGCTGGCCGCACCGGGCTCTCGTGAACCGAGCCGCGTCGCGTCTCGTAGGGTAGGCGCGGGATACCTCGACGAGGATATCCCTACGCCTCCCCCCAAACCGTGCGGGCACTTTTCAATGCACACGGCTTTCCATACGCGCATGCTCTCGACCGGACACGGCTACACGGCATGACGGACACAGGACGATGGTCTTGCGCCGCCAACCGGACCGTTTCCAAACCGTCAGCGATCCGCTACGCAGGTCTCCTACGCGGCGGAGGTGATGCATCTCAAATGGTCCCGTCGTATCGCCGCACGCTTCGCATCTGCGAGCGTTGAGCCGATCGATCAGATCATTTGGGCTTTTGATCCACCACGCACCTGCCGTGACGTTGTCGACAACGGGACTCGTCCAGTAGGTTTGGGTCAGATGCTTCAGTCTCCACAGCTTGATGCTGCGAAGCTTACCACGGACCACGGAGCTGGCGGCACTCGCAAACTGACATTTCCGGTGGTCGGCCGGCGTACCACGCGCCATGTCCGTCCATCCGGTCCCGTGCGGTTGGATTTGCGTCCAGCCCCGTAGGATGTGTATGTCGAGATGCGATAACTGAGGAAGGTCACTCCCTTTGAAGCGGCGTGGACTCCACTTTTCTCGGGCGACACGGTGAGCTTCAATGTCTGCGTCAGGAATTGTTCGACGCAGGCCATGATCTCACACGCTTCCCGCTTGCTCCCGATTATGCCGATGAGGAAGTCATCGGCGTAGCGGCAGTAGCGGAGCCTTTTGAAGTTGGGGTCCATCGGATCGACGGAGGGCACTTTCCGTCTCTCCTTATTGATGGCTTTGATCTCCGCGAGTGCAGCGTCGACCTCGGCCCGATCCGCGCCGTTGGCGCGGAGCCGTTCAATTTTCCGGCGGAGACTGAGGACGCGCCGTTCCAGCGCGGCATAGCGCGGGAATGGACGTCGGTCGCGGCCTTTGTCGAAGCCCACCTTCATCATCTGCATGTGCTGGTCCAGCTCGTGCAGATAGATATTGGCGAGCAAGGGCGAGACAACGCCGCCCTGTGGCGTGCCACTGTAAGTGCGTCCGTAGACCCAATCTTCCATGTAGCCTGCTTTGAGCATTCCTTCGATCAGAGCGATGAACTTGTCGTCATCGATCCGCTTCTTTAGAAGCCCAAGCAGAATGTCATGGTCGATGTTGTCGAAGAACCCACGCACATCCACTTCGACCAGCCACTTGCAGCCCGTCCAGGTCTTCTTGATGGACTTGAGTGCGGTATGACAGGATCGTCTCGGGCGGAACCCATGTGACTCGTCGAGGAACACAGGTTCGTAGATCGCTTCGAGCAGAATCCTGACCGCCTCCTGAACGAGCCGGTCTTCCACCGTGGGGATACCCAGCGGTCGTGTTTTGCCGTTGTCCTTTGGGATATGGACCCGCCGGACCGGCCGGAAGCGATAAGTGCCGTCTGCCACGCGCCTGGCGATGTCAGCGAGCTTCGCCAGCGACATGCCGTCGAAGGTCTTGCCATCTACACCGGGCGTCAGGGCTCCCTTGTTCCGGGAGACCTTTTCGTAGGCCCACTCGAAGAGATGCGGAGATCTCATCAGGCGGTGAAGGCCATTTACGCGCTTACCCGACCGCGACAAAGTCGGCAGTGATTCAATACTGCAAATGCCATTTTTAGCGGCATCGTCCTTCCCCCGATCGGAGGCGCTTTCGGTCCGGTCACCCGGCCTTATACGCATGATCGTCCACCTCGCGGCGGCTGTCCCGGCCATTACGCCGGGCATTTGGGTACTACGACGGCTCCGTCGCCATACAGGTCCTTGAAAGAGCCTGCTGCAGGCGATCCCGTAGTTGCGTGTGTAGGAAGTTGCGGTGTGTTTAGGTGTCCCATTCGTCTCCTTGACCCACGGATGGTGGTCGTCCCACGCAGACTGGTGGCGGATCGCACTGGCCGGTGCGATCTGCCCCGCGTGGCATAGCGTGTCAGCCGCGTTCGCTACGGCCAGCCCTTTGGCAACTGGAAACTGGGATTCAGGCAATACAGCTTTCACCATGCACGCCTTACTCTGTGCTCTCCACCGGGCTGCGGCGCCCGATTTCGAGACGTTTCCCGGCATGCTTTGGTCCCGTTCTCCTTTCGGAGTCTCAGTCGTTTCCGACACCGGTAAGCCGGGCAAGTAAGAGCCATAACCAGCAGGCTCCATTCTTTCGAACACTCCCTTCTTCTCCACGCCTCAACGGCGCACGGCCATGGGCTTCGATCCCTCGCGGGTAACAAGTGCGCAACAAAGATGTGTCCCTCGTCGAAGACGCTCGGGACCGAGGTCCCGCCGCCCCGCGTCGGCGTTGACACGGGCTCCTCCCTGGGTGCGCCTTTTTAAGCAAACTCAAGGACTGTCGTCGCTCTAGCGTCCCGCCCAAGGCGGGACGCTATGCTTGCGCGCCTGCAATTGTCTGCCTTGTGGTTTGCCGCGCCTTGCCTTGCTGCACACCGATACATCTCCTGGCTTCCTGGCTGCGTTACAGCTCCACGCTTCAAGGAAGGCTAGAAGCATGATCCGGACCCGAAGGGCCGCGTTAGCGCAAAGTGTGGAGCGGTTTTCCCTCGCGACATCAGCGGAACGCATTTGCGCGGAGATCGTGCTCAAACAACAACCTAAAGCCGCGATGATATTCATCCTAATCTCATCGCGCTTTAGCGAGGCGGCAAATTGAATTCTCCGCCTTTTGCTCGATGTCTGCTGACACGCGCGGAAACTTTGCGGACCCGCGATCTTGCGTGAAGACTTCCTTGGTGGCTCGAGGACAGCGTGAGGCGGATGGGGGAATCTACGCCACCATTTTGGTGGCCGGGCGAAAGCGAGGCTCCCGGCCGATCGCCGTGGAGAATCGAGACCACCAAAGCTATCGCTGAACTATTCTCCCTCAGGCATGGTCTTCGACACGAGGGTGTGAACCGGTCCAAGATCGGACGCGTGAAGGCTGGCGCTTTAAAGCCATTCGCGCAAAACCGCATCGTGCAGCGTCCTTTGCAGCCCCAAGAACGTCCAAGCGGTCGATGCCGCGCAGAGAGGAGGCGTCGGGCCACGCCCGAACTGTTGGCCACAAACGACTGCAAGATCACGATCAAGCATTCCTGATGCCGGCTGTCGGATTTGCGACATGCTGTCGGGCGCCAAGACGCGTCCGCTTGAGCAAATCGCCTTCTAATTCAAGGTTTTTCGCGTTGGCATGAGTTTTGAAAATACGGACTCGTTCAGGACGCAAGGATTCACAGTGATCGACGATATCAGCGACCAGTACGCGTGGAATGTGACATCGGGACTTTCAACGGTACCCGTCGGCTGTGCGCTGGTGCGCGATTTTCCCGGCTAGATCGAGCACACGCCAGGATCCAGTTCGCGCCGATACCCACGTGCGATGCTGGTGATCGACCATTTCGGCATGGCGGCCACCGGCCGCATCTCCTTGACGCAAGAGGTAGTGCGCCGGTGGAGGTGATCGAGCTGCTCTCATAGGTCGGCGAGCAGCGGGCGGGCCTCGAGCTCATCTATCGCGCTGGTGCGGTTCATCTGTAACAGGCCTGAGCAATGGCTGATGTCAGCTCGCCTCAGTAGCCATCGTGAGTTTTAGGGCGGGGACGCGGATCCTCCTCTCTGTGAAACAGAGGTGATGGGAGCGACGACGCTAACCGGACAGTGTCATTTCTATGCACAAACTAGTCGAAAAACAGAAGCTAACCTTCCAGCGCAAGCCGACGATATGGGGGAAATACCATCAGCTCGCTATCGAGTTCGCCGAAGTTGCGAAGCTCGCATGGCCGATGGTGTTGACGCAACTGGGGCAGGTCGCGATGATGACGACCGACCTTGCCTTGATCGGGCGCATCGGCCCTGAGGCGCTTGCTGCGGCAGCGCTGGGGGCCACGATCTTCCTCATTGGCTTCACTCTCGGCGTTGGTTTGCTAGCCCCGATCGCGCCCCTGGCAGCCCAGGCATTCGGGGCAAAGGACCTTGCCGCGGTCAGATGCACGCTGCGCATGGGGCTCTGGGCGGCGCTGCTACTATCGCTCCCGATCATGGCGTTTGCGCTACATGGAGAGCAACTATTGCTCGCCTTCGGCGAGCCGAGCGATGTGGCGCGGCTCGCCCAACAATACCTGTTCGGACTAGCCTGGGGTGTGGTGCCGGCGCTTTGGTTTCAGGGTTTCCGCAACTTCATGGCCGCGGTCCACCGGCCGCAGCCGGTGTTGTGGATTACGCTTGGGGCCATCCCCGTCAACGCCCTCATGGCTTATCTCTTGATCTATGGGAAGTTTGGCCTGCCGCCGCTTGGACTGTTCGGAGCAGGTCTTGCGAGCACCTTCGTGAATTTTGCGATGTTCCTTGCCGTTTTGTGGTTTGCCACAATACACCGCCCTTTCCGTGATTATCGTGTGCTTGAACATTTCTGGCATTTCGATTGGCTCTTCATGCAACGGTTGATCGTGACCGGGATTCCGATCTCACTCATTGTTCTGCTGGAGTACGGATTGTTTTCGGCCGCGGGACTGCTGGCGGGCCTGGTCGGCATCGGCGCACTCACTGCCCATCAGATCGCATTCCAGGTCGACTTGATTCTGTACGTGGTTCCGTTAGGCATCAGCACGGCGGCGGCCGTGCGCGTTGGTCATGCCGTCGGCTGCGGCGACGCTCCCGGCGTCAAAAGGGCGGGGCTGATCGCCATACTGCTCGGCATTCTGGCTGCTGCGATGCTGACGACCGCGGTCGTTGCGATGCGTTTTGAAATTGCCGGTCTTTTTCTGGACCAGACGACTGACGGTGCCGGTGCGACAGCGGAATTGGCGGCAAACCTTCTTTTGATCGGCGCGAGCTTCTTTATCAGTGATGCCGCGCAGCACATTGCGGCAGGCGGTTTGCGCGGATTGAAGGACACCCGCGTCCCGCTTCTGTTCGCCGGTATAGCCAATTGGGCGATCGGCTTCACCCTTAGCTACGTGCTTGGTTTGAAGATCGGGCTGGGTGCCATTGGTATCTGGATTGGCTTGTCAGTTGGCACGACCGTCTACGCGGGTTTTCTCATTCTGCGTTTCCTGCTCCTGTCGAGCAGATTTGCCCTCCAGAGATCCCCGTCAATCTCGTGAGTCAGGCTTATTGGCGTACTGGAATTCCCTAGAGCATGATCCGGACCCGAAGGGCCGCGTTAGCGCAAAGTGTGAAGCGGTTTTCCCTCGTGACATCAGCGGAACGCGTTTGCGCGGAGATCATGCTCAAACAATAACCTAGAGCGCGATGACGATTCATCCCAGTCTCATCGCGCTTTAGGACCGCCAACGCGGTTGGCTCAGGCGTATCCAAGCCAGTCCTCCGGTTCGAAAGATGTTGCTGCTGTCGAGGCAACATCATCCGTCTTGGACTGGCATCGTTCACACGCTTCAATCCTATTCGATCTCAACATCGACGCGGCACCCCGGCGAGGGCACAAGAAATATGCGCCTAGCCCCCGCGCCGATCACTTTTTCCTGCAGTCAGCAGCTTGTTGTCTGAGCGGGCCACGGATGTCGGCGACCGCGCTTTCATCCCTTGCGGATGAATACTCGCCCGAAATGCTCCGTTCTGGGGCCGTCGCGTCGACGCCGGCACTCAGCTGATCGTCCCCGCGGGACACATTTAATCCGTCTTGGGACTGCAATCGGTCCCGCATCCAGGCCAAAGGGCGGCACTAGACTCACTGCTCCACCTACCATCTTGATACAAGCGCCGCGCATCGAGCGCTTTCGCGTCCGCCATACCTCTGAGTATTTCGTGGCTGCGTTGCAGCTACACCATTCATCTGCCGCCGGGCGCTGGCCTGCCGTCGCAGCGCGGTCAGATCCGCGTCTTGCTTCGGCAGTCTCGTAGAGGAAGAGGGGAGGTCCTTATCGCCGTGACGGGTTCATAGCCGCGAGAGAGGCTCGACGGTGCCCGTTCTCGGAGAAAAGCGATGTCCAGACAACAGTCTCGCATCGGGACCGGCCAGGACCGAACAGGCCTTTATGACGAAATCACCGACAAGATTATTGCCGAGCTCAAGGCCGGCCGTGTGCCATGGGTGCAGCCCTGGGGGACCGCGGCGGCGAAGGCGCCGCTCGTTATGCCAAGGAACGCCGCGACAGGCCGGCAATACCATGCCATCAACGTCCTGATCCTTTGGGGCGCGGTCATCGAGCGTGGATTCGCTGGCCAGAGCTGGCTCACCTTCCGCCAGGCGCTATCGCTCGGCGGCCATGTGCGAAAGGGCGAGCGCGGCACGACTATCGTCTATGCGGACCGCTTCGTCCCGAAGGATGAGAAGCTGCGAGCCGCAAGTACCGGAGAGGAAGCGCAGGCAATCCCGTTCTTGAAACGGTTCACGGTCTTCAATACCGATCAGTGCGACGGCTTGCCTGCGGAAATCGTGGCGACCGCGCCTCCTCCGCCGCAAGGGCTGATCGAGCCAACTGTCGAAGCCCTGATCAAGGCGACCGGCATTGAATTCCGCATTGGCGGCGATCGCGCCTTCTATGTACCGGCAGAGGACTACGTGCAGGTGCCGCCGCCGCAAGCCTACTTCGAGCCGATCAATTGGCATCGCACAGCGCTCCACGAACTTGGCCATGCAAGCGGTCATTCCTCACGGCTCAACCGCGATCTTAGCGGCTCTTTTGGTACCAGGAAGTACGCCTTTGAGGAATTGATAGCGGAGCTGTCCGCTGCGTTTTCCTGTGCCTCGCTCGGCATCGTCCCGACGGTACGGCATGCCGATTACATCGCCTCGTGGCTCGAGGTTCTGCGAGAGGACAATCGGGCAATTGTGCGTGCCGCAAGCCAGGCCAGCAAGGCGGCCGATTACATCCTCGGTTTTCTGCCGGATGCGGTCGCGGGCGAGACGATGGAGGCGGCGGAGAGTGAGGCGGCGTGAACCGGTTCTTACCCCGTTGCGGGAGAGTGAGACGGGTGGGCGGATGACCAACGCCACATTCTGGAGGCGGTTCGGGAAACGAAGGGGAAAACCTAGGTGCAGCTCATTGATCAGCTCAAGAAGACAGGTATGGCGAATAAGGCCAGGCGTCTTCTCGATGATACGGGCTGGTTGCCGAGCCGCTGCGCCTTGCCGAGACGGCGCTTCCTCTGAACTGAGCAAAGCGCTCAAGCCGAACCGCTGCCAGAATCTCTCATCGATGTCGAGGATGATGAGGACACCACGTGCAGCGAGGACGATTCGTCGCAAGTCGTCGCCGCAGAGTGACGCCACGGCGAGGGACGGGGCTCCCGTCCCTCGCACTTCTTCACAAGCTCTTCCTGACTGGCCAGCGCGCGCCTGGCTTTGTCCAACCTACGCCGATGCAGCCAGCGGTGATGAGAGGAAGAGAGGCCGCGGGCAGGTTTGAGCCGGTCGGATCAAGAGAGAGCGCCGGCGGCTCAAGGCGCAATCGCTCTCCGTAGGTCTTCTCACATGTTCAAGCCATCAGATCGTATGGCGGCCGTTGCCGCCAATTCAACGCTCGCATCAGCCTCTTCCATCCATCGTGCCGCGCGGCTTCTCCTCCCCAATCTTGAGCGCGGCCTTCTCATCGGTGGCAAAATTTTGCGCAGCGCCATGGAAGCTGCCTTCGGCGCGACTGGCGCCGCCGGCTCTTTGGATAGGAAAACCGCCTATGACCTCTGCGAGGCGGTAACGGTCCTATTTCTTTGCAAATATAGGCCGGCCAACCCTGACAAGGCGGGATCGCCGATTGCCACGTTGCCGATCCTCTCGAAAATCGCGGGCCTTCTTCGTACCCATACGGATCGCCCGCAGAGCGAGGCGCGTCTGCAGTTTTCGACGCCAATCGCACGTGAGCTCGCCGTTTGCGCCTCGGCGCTTGGCATGGAGCGGCTGCTTGTCACGCTGCTCTCGCGTTTCCGAAAGGGCACGCCAATCCGGCTCGCCGAAGGCATCCTTTCTACGACCTATGCCACGCTGCGCACCGATGAGCGTCGCGAGAAGCTTTCGCGCGTCAGGCGGATCGTCCAATGGTTGGGCTCCACCTTTGACGGAGTGATTGCTTTCGACAGGTCCCATGCCATGCAGAACGCGGTCGGCGGGCCGGCCAGCAAAGGGGCTGATTATGTTGCGCGGCAAATTATGTTGCGCATTCGCGATTGGGAGCTGTCTCACAGACGATCGACAGCCGCTTCGCATAACAATCCCAACGCGCTGCGGAGGGTTGCGTGATGCCCCGCGACGCTTCCGAGCTGGCACGCCGCCTCGCCCGCGAGGCTGAGGCGGTATGCCGTCATTACCTCTCCAACGGGCGGCGCCAAGGCCGCTACTGGACGGTGGGCGACGCCCGCAATACGCCCGGCCGCTCGATGTTCGTCCGGCTCAGCGGACCGGAATCCGGTCCCGGCGCCGCCGGGCATTGGACCGATGCAGCCTCGGCCGAATATGGCGATCTCCTCGATGTGATCCGCGAGAGCTGCGGGTTCATCGACTTTCGCGATGTCGCCAAGGAGGCGCGGCGTTTTCTGAGTCTGCCGCGCGCAGAACCGCGCCGCAGCCCAAAGCCTGCTCAAACACCTGTCCCTGACGGATCGCGGGACGCGGCACAGCGGCTGATCGCCATGTCGCGGCCGATCCGCCGGACGCTCGTTGAGACCTACCTGCGCAATCGCGGCATCAAGGCGGTTCAGGATGCGGGTGCGTTGCGCTTTCATCCGCGCTGCTACTATCGCCCAGACGAGAGTTCGACGACTGAGATGTGGCCGGCGATGATCGCCGTCGTCACAGATCTTTCCGGCGCCATCACCGGCGCGCATCGCACCTGGCTTGCGCCGGACGGCTCTAAGGCGCCGGTCGACACGCCGCGGCGGGCCCTCGGTGGTCTACTCGGCCATGGCGTCCGCTTTGGTGCGGCCGACGACATCCTCGCTGTCGGCGAAGGCATCGAGACGATGCTGTCGCTGCGCTACGCACTGCCTGCCATGCCGATGACTGCCGCGCTCTCAGCCAACCACCTTGCCGCCCTTCTGCTGCCGCTGACGCTGCGTCGACTCTACATCGCCCACGACGCCGATGCCGCGGGCGACGCGGCGCTCGCGGCATTGACCGAACGCGCCGCAGCTGCCGGGATTGAGTCGCTTGCCCTGTCTCCGCGGATGGAAGACTTCAACGAGGACCTCCGCGCATTCGGTCTCGGCGCCCTGCGAGCGGCGCTGCGCACCCAGCTCGCGCCGCAGGATGTCGTTCGCTTCATGCGCCGGGAGACGGCCAAGACAATGGCAAAGACAACGGCCAAAACAACGGAGAAGTCAAAGTGACAGACGTTGGTTTTGCTGTCGTAGCCGATCTGGAAAGGCCGTGCCCAACAAAGCCGCGCCGTCCTTCAAGAGGGTGATCGCTGCGCCGTAGCCAAAGCCCGTTCGCATCGCGGATTAGTCCGAGGCTGATAAGGCGGCACGCGCGGCAGTAAGTCGAGGTTTGCAGACAACCAAACCAAGATCCGGCATTCGTTCTTGAGGCCATCTTGTCTCAGCTAGAGCATGATCCGGACCCGAAGGGCAGCGCTAGCGCAAAATGTGACGTGGATTTCCCTCGCGACATCAGCGGAACGCGTTTGCGCGGAGATCATGCTCAAACAACAACCTAAAGTGCGATGATGATTCATCCAATCTCATCGCGCTTTAGTGCAAAATTTTCTCAGACTTGGCGAGGCGGAAAACGGAACAAGTGGGCAAACTTGGCACTCGCGTTGTTGTTCCGAATACGGGCGCTGCGAATGGGAAACTTTATTCTCGCTGGGCCACAGATTCGGACAAGGCCCCGCTCATCGACGGAAATCACTTGAATCGCACGTAGCGTCAGGTTGTAGGCACGCTTGGAAGGTCGCTCATGGCCAACGACGCGTAGAGTTGAAATGCTTGATTTGTGCGCAGGAAGAGCCGCGTTTCGCCAGTCCTCCATGGATCCGGAGGAGCATTCGAGCATCATCAGCGTGCTCGACGCCATCAACTGTCCGGCCATTTGGATGGATCGAAAAGGCTCTGTGCTGGCTGTGAGCGCCAAGGCTTCGAAGCTCTTTGACGGCGAGTTCTTCGTGAGGGCGCGGCGTCTTTATGTCAGAGATCACCAATCGCGCATCAAATTGGAGGAGTTGCTGAATCGGGTCCGCTTGGCGTCCTCTTCGCAAAAGATTTTCTCTTCGCAGGTCGTGATCCATCGTTCTGACCGTCGACCGACCGTTATCGAAGCAATCTGGCAAGATTGGAACTGCCAAAGCTCATCTTGCGACACCGGCGCTCTTCTTCTCTTGACGGACCTCAATGAGGTGCCCGTCATTTCTCAAGTGTCTCTCATGGAGATCTTCGGCTTGACGCGCGTTCAAGCACATCTCGCACGACTCCTCGTCATGGGAAAATCGCTAAAGGAAGTCGCCCGCGACATGAACATTGCCCCGGGAACAGCCCGCAATCACCTCAAGGCCGTGTTCGTGCGGACCGCGACCAAGCGACAGGGCGAGTTGATCTCGCTGTTGTCCCGCCTTCGATAGTGCTGCGAATGCTGGGTGTGAGAGGGACGCCTCGCGTGCGTCGGCAATTGCGTCGAGATGGGCGCTCGGTGAAGATAAGTGGCTGCGTTCGGGCACGTTTATGCCCCGCTTTGGCGGCGCCTCCACTGAGAGACAAATTTAGACAGATGATCGCAAGTGGGCCGCGGTTATGAGAGATGGCCAACTGGCTTTCGCTGTTGCAAGCGATCCAAACACGTATCACCCACACGTCGCGATCCTGCTCGCCGTCAGGAATGGCGCGCGGTTCCTGTCCGAACAGCTCCAATCATATGCCGAGCAGACGCACCCCAACTGGTCCGTCCACGTTTCGGATGATGGATCGAGCGATAGAACCCGCGATATCATTCAAGACTTCGCGGGGGGCGTGTCGCAGGAAGTGTCCTTGCGCTGTGGCCCTCGCACGGGAGCTGCGGCCAACTTCTTAAGCCTGTTGTGCGATGGCAAAATTGAAGCGGACTATTTCGCCTTCAGCGATCAGGATGACATTTGGTATGCCGAAAAGCTCGATCGGGCGATCAGCGCGCTGCGCACTGTGCCGCGCGACCAGCCCGCGCTCTACTGTTCGCGAACTGAACTGATTGATGAAGTAGGGCGCCACCTTGGCTATTCGACCGCATTCAAACGTCCTCCGAGCTTTCGAAACGCGCTTGTCCAAAATGTCGGCGGGGGAAACACTATGGTTTTCAATCGGCTTGCCGGCGACCTACTCCGGCATGTGCCAGACGAGATCGTTGTCGCCCACGACTGGATGACTTATCTTACGGTCTCTGCTGCAGGCGGGACGGTCTTCTATGATCAGATACCTTCCGTGAGGTATCGTCAGCATCGGGACAATTTGGTTGGGTCGAATCTGGGTTTTCAAGCCGCTATTCGTCGCGCGAGGAAGATTTTTGCGGGGCAGTGGCGAGGTTGGAATTCACTCAATGTCAGGGTACTGCAGCACCATCTATCACACCGCCTCACAGAGGAGAACGTGACTGTTCTCGAGAGATTCGTTGAGATGCGCCTAGCGGAAAGCCTCCCGCGACGCTTATGGAGTTTTTGGCGGTCTGGGGTTTACCGGCAGACGCCGCTCGCAAATCTCGCAATGCTGTTGGCAGTGATCGCGAACAAGATTTGATTGAGCAGCTTCCGACGTGAGCTTGGGCGCCTGCATCCTAACTTTGTTCGGCTATCGCCTCAAAGCCGCTCCCGCCGTTCCTGATCGGTCTGCCAGCTCGTCATCAGTTGGTATTCGCCAGCGCTTACACGGTTCATGGTGAAGACCGCGGTCGTATTCAATACCATTGAAAGGAATTCCCATGACGGTCGAAATCCAGTCCCTTGCCATCCCGGAGGTGAAGCTCATTCGGTCACCGAAACTCAGCGATCATCGAGGTTTCTTTTCCGAGACCTGGAATAAGCGCGCCTTGCTGGAAGGTGGTCTTGATCTTGACTTCGTGCAGGACAACCACTCGTTTTCGGCTGCGACGGGCACCGTGCGCGGGCTACATTTTCAGATCCCGCCGCGAGCCCAGGCAAAGCTTGTGCGTGTGGTGCGCGGCGTCATCTTTGATGTTGCCGTCGATATCCGCGTCAACTCACCGACCTATGGCAAGCATGTGAGCGCTGTGATTTCGGCCGAGACATGGAGCCAGCTTCTCGTGCCTGCAGGCTTTGCACATGGCTTCATGACGCTCGAAGAGAATACGGAGGTCCTTTACAAGGTCACCGATTATTACGCACCAGACTGCGACAGAGGCATTCTCTGGAGCGATCCCGATCTTGGGATCGAGTGGCCGCTACCTCTTGCGAGTGCGGTTCTTTCGGACAAGGACAGCCGGTTTCCGCGGCTCAGGGACTTGACAAATATTTGCTCGGAACCCCGATGACCTCGTGTTTGACACGAGGCTCCGGCCCTTGCCTTGGAGCAACCAACCGGGGATTTTCCAGGGACAGTACCGGGCCTGGTCTGGTGTTGGCAGTCGATAAGCCTGGCATGGCGTTCGTATGTTCGTGGCGTGAGTGTCATCTCAAATCCCAGCGAAGAGATCCACTCTCGGCCCGATCCCTTGGGCTCGCAGTCTGACCGGTGCCGGTCAGCACGTGCTGATTGATACATCGAGTGCGACCAATAGAGCCCCCATCCCGGCTTCTTCCACGAACAAGGGTGTTGCGCGGAGCTGCCGTGCGGATAGGCGCTGGTTGGCCGGCGACGCTCGGGGCATTGCTGGACCTGGCCCTCATGTTCGAACTGCTGATCGACGATCCCGGAAGCCGGGCTCCCGCGGTCCTTCTTCGCGGCGAAGGAATGCGGCTCATCGACGAAATGAATGTTCTGATCGGCCTCGATCCTGTCGCAGACGACACGACGACTGCGACAGTACCGCAGGTGTGCGCCCGACTGAGCGCCGCAGGCTACAAGGTGAGACAGTCGATCGATGCCTCGGGATTCACCGATTGTCGTCGAAAGCATGGAGCCTGCGTGCGGGCCGCTGCCGAGCATCTCGGCACGGCGAGGGCACCCTTGCTCCCCTGATCTTCCCTTCGGCAGAGCGGAGTTGCGATCGCAGTCGCTACTTCAGAGTTCGGATCCGCTCCAAAGCCTCGCAGAGGGCTCGGCAAGAGGTCCGCCATGCCGAGGTGGACTCCAGAAAATCCATCATACGTCGCCAGTACCCGTAGCCCCACGCGAAGAGAGGGATCGACAGGAGCTTTTCCTTGTTCAGCTGAAAAAGTCTTTCGACGACGGTCAGCTTCAGGACTTCCGCGCCGATGAAGACGATCGCTCCAGGCAGAAAATGGCCGGTACCGAGCAGATAGGCGCTCAGGGGCTTTGCGGGCTCCAAAATGATCACGGGTACCGCAAACAGCGCGAAGGATTGATAGGGCCCCAAGGACATGACCCAGCGACGAGCACGTTCCAGCAACCTCTTCTTGCTCAGCCACGCCGTGATCGGTCCCGTGACGGCCGAGAACAGCGCATCGATGGCAAAATAAACGGTAGCGATAGCGAAGATCGGTGTATTCCAGACTCGCGCCATTTCATCCTCCGACCAGACAAGGCTCCCCGAAGCCAAGACGTTCCGCGATGCCCTCACGG
>NZ_JBBIAM010000047.1:0-65374 GCF_054185185.1 Bradyrhizobium sp. UFLA05-153 | reverse complement strand
TCCGAACCTGATCACGATCACTGGAATCCGTGATCACCATCGTCTGGAACACCTGATCACCATCCCTGGAATGCGCAGGCAACGGGACAAATCGGCAAATTATCGATTCCTAGCATCTCGGAAGGGCCGCGAGCTACTGCGTGTTGTGGGTGTGTGGCTTCACCGAACGTATGCTGGAGAAGCCTTTGACAAGTGGCGCGACAAGCAACGCCCGATTCCGAACGTCTCGGATGCCATCCGCGAATTGATCGAGATCGGGTTGAAAGCTGGTGTTAAGGATTAGCCGAGGGCGCGTTAGCCAGAAATTTACTCAAGCGGCGTAGAGTGAGAAGCAGTTTCCAAGCAAAGCAGCGAATTCGTTGCGCCGGGATGGCGCTGTGGGGCGGGATGCCTTGACGGAGATCGCAGAAGCTGAACGGTGCGGGATGCCCGGGAGCGATCAGCACACACTGTGCTCGCCCGCGGTATCCGTCACAGCGAGCACTCAATTGGAGTCTCGCACTATGACGAGTCCATCGGAAATCGTTTGGGGCGCCAAAGCCATCGGGCAACTGATCGGCAAAGGTGAAAAAGCGACCTTTGCCATGCTTGAGCGCGGCAAGATCGACGGAGCGCGCAAGGTCGCGGGGCGGTGGGCGTTCAATCCCCGCATCTTCTTCGCAACATTCGAAACCGCCGCTTAAAGCGGAAAACGCCCCTGCAACGGGCATTGCAGAGGCGTCGAAGGGTATTCCGATTAACTGTGTCAGGTCGATCGGATAGCACACTTCGGCGGCTATCGCAACGTGTTTGTCGCTTGGGCTCCACAATAGGAGTACCGACGTGCCTAAAATCAACTTCGACCAACTTCCGTACGGCGCCTACCTCGCCGGTCGCGACACGATCATTTTCAACCGGCGCTATCAACCAATCGTGCGGATATCGTCGCCAGCATTTCTTTGCCACGACTCAGGTCGCGTACCTACTTCCATTCCCCTTGGCCCGCCGACGATCACCGCGTGCCGATCTGACGAATGGATCGAGCACGACAGTCAGGTGTGGTTCTACACCGATGCAAACCCGCCGCGGCGCTGCGCCACGACCCGCGTGCGCCTCGAACAGCTTGTCCGGATGATCCCCGAACTTGGTGTGGAAATCGCACGTCGCGGGCGAAGGACGAAGGTGGCGGCATGAAAACAACAACTGATTTTTTTGATTTCGCCGAACGGCACGGCCTGGCGCTGTTTCCGATCCCCTACGGTTTCAAGGAAGATCCGGGCTGGAAGCCGCCATATGAACCCGCTTCGATCGTGCAGCGCTGGAGTCAGGGTTGGTCGAAAGACCGCGCGCAGTGGCTAGCGTGGTACGACGCGCACCGCTGTAATTTCGGTATCTATGCCGCGGCGTCCGGTTGCATCGCTCTCGACCTTGACGTCGCAAAAGACCCCAACATTTGGACGAAGTACTGCGAATTCTGGACGGCGCGCGGGATTGTTGCCCCCACACCGAGCTTCAAATCTGCGCGCAATGGCTGGCATGTTCTGGTTAAGGTGCCGGCGGGATTTGATCTCTCGACACTGACGCAGCGCGCGCTCATCCCGAACGTCGACACGCGCATCACGGGATACATAGTGGCTCCCGGTGCTTTTTACGACGGCACGCCGGACGGAAGGGAATCCGGTTGGTACCAAATGGTCTCGGATACACCTGCGCCGCACGACAACACTGCGGTGTTTCAGGTGCTCGTGGAAGTTCTCGGCAACAACGCTGCCGACGTTGCCGAACCCGAATCCTATGACCTGACTGATATCAGCGACCGCTGCCGTTTTCTCATTCCAACGGGGTATTTCGACGACGAGGACACCTGGCACAAATCGGTTTGGGCAATCCGGCGCGCGTTCGGCGCTTCTGGTTGGCCGATCGCGCAGACAATCAGCTATGCTGACAATAAAAACCGGCTCGCGGGGGTGTGGAAGCGCGAGAATCCGAACAAGGCGGGTGGGCTCAACTGCTCGACCCTGATCAAGTTCAGCAACGAGAACGGCTATCGCGAGCACAAGCGGGCGCACATGTTCGACAACGTTCCGCTCCCGCCTCCCATGCCGTCGCCACCGCTAGCGCCGAGCAACGAGCAGAGCGAAGCCCTACCGCTGATCTTTTTCGGGCAAGTCCGAAACCGTCCGCGCTTGCGCTATCACCTTCGCGGATTCCTGGCGGAGGGCGCGACGTCGACAATTTACGGCTTGCCCAAGACGAACAAGACGACGGCCGCGGTCGATGTCTGTGTGCACCTGGCGGCCGGGAAAGATTGGCGCGGCAAACGTATCAGGGAAGCGCGAGGCGTCGTCTATTTCGCTTTCGAGCGCGCAAGACAGGTCGAAAAGGGGTTAGAGGCGTATCAAGTCCGCGATGGATTCAAAGACCTTCCGTTCGCGGTGTGCGGTCGACTGATCGACATGCTGGATCCCGGATGCGTCGATATCATCAAGGCGACGATCGAAGCCGCCGAGCGACAATTCGGCATCCCCGTGGGCTTGGTAGTATTCGACACCTGGAACAAGGGCATTGCTGTGGGCGGCGGCAACGAGGATAAGGCAGAGCATCAGAACGCCGCGGCTGCGAACCTTCGCCGACTGATCGAGGTCTTCCCGACGCTGCATTGCATGACGATCGGACACACCGGCAAAGACGTTACGAAGGGCGAGCGTGGCAGCAACGCGACGCAGGGCGATAGGGACGTCGGAGTCCTGATCGAGGCATCAGGCAACGTCCGTAAGATGACAGTGGCCTATGCCAACGAATTGGCGGACGGCGACCTGACAGCGTTCGAGTGCGAGACAATCGAGATAGGCAAGGATGACGACGGCGAACCCGTGACGGGCTTCATTGTGTCAGCGCGGGCCGTGGCAGCGCCGTTGGCAGCGAAGGCCGGAAAGCCGCTCAATAACAGCGAGGCAAACGGCTTCCGCGCACTAGACGCGGCTTTGCGCAAATACGGCAAGCTACGCCCCGAGATGGATGGCCGCACGATAACGCTCGACGAATGGCGCGAGCATTGTTTCGAGACCGGCGCGCTGGCGAGCGATGCCAGTAATCCGAGGAAGGATTTCCAGCGCATCAGGGAAGGGCTATTGAGCAAGGCGCGGATATTGATCCAAGGCGATCTTGTGCGCCTGATCGGAAGCACAGGACAGGGAACGCCGAGCAATGTAATTCCCATGGTGGCAGGAATCGGATTGCCGCCGATCCCTAATCGTGTGTAGCGGTCCTGTAGCATTTCCCCCGCTCTATAAGCGGGGGAAAAAGTGCTACACATGGACTGTGTAGCAAATTAAGAAATGCTACAGTTTGCTACACCCCGAGAGCGCAACATGGAAACGCTATAAATATAAGGGTTTGTGCAATGGGGCGTAGGAAATTCGAGACTGCCACAGTCTGCTACAGAGGCCATTTCTTAACGATTTATCCACAGGGGTGTAGCAAGCGCCGTTTTGCTGCACTTTTGTGGCGCCGCCGGATCGCGTCGATGCGCTGGTGTGGGCGTTGACCGAGTTGAGTGGGCCACAAAGCACCTTTAGCCGACAAGAGTTGCGGCTTTGATGGCGCTGGCTACACGCGACCGTTCCGCGCAGCCCGACGTTCGCGCGCTAGTTAGCAAGGTTGGTGCGGCCCTACAGGTGCCGCGCGCCGTGCCCGCTCGGGGACAGAACGAAGCCGTCGCCAAGATATACAGCACAGCGCACAAACTGCGTTCCGCACTTCGGAAGGTTTCCTGGCGCTCGAACAATCTATCGGCGGACCGAAGTGGTCGGCATCTTCCCCAACGAGGACGCCATCAATCGCCTGGTCGGCGCCATCCTGCTCGAACAGAACGACGAGTGGGCAGTCCAGCGCGGCCGTTACATGACGCTGGAAACGATCGCGCCTTTGGGCGATGATCCCGCCGTCAGCTTCCCGGCTATCGCCAGCTGACCGAGCCGGCCCATGCCGGCGAACGTGGTGACACCCACTCAGCTACACCGCGCCAAGGGACACGATCTTGTCTTCGGGCGCGTACGATGTCGAGGGCGACGGCCTGGTGGGTCTCACAGTCGAGACAGCGGACTTCCAGATAGGCGTAGCCCGCGTTGAGGGCGTCACCGAGTGTCGGCGAGGCTGGGCCGGACCCTTGAAGGCGAGCATGCGCTCAGTCCAGGCGCCGCAGGCGAGCCTGTCGGCTTCCCGGCGCGCCTCAGCCGCGCGCCATGCGGACCGTGGTGCCGTAGAGCCGGCCGCGTGCCCATGGCAGGGAGGATGCGCCCGCTGAGCGTGGGCCGCAGTAGTGTCCCAATTCCCACACTGCGACTGGAAAGGCGTCTGTTTGTCGGCTTTCGAACAGACGGGCGAGGGCCATCTGTTCAAACCTTGCGGCGTTCTCCTACCGATGGATATTTGCGATCCGCTACAGGTGAACGACTGGGGACGGCCCTGCAATTCCACCGTGCCATCGAGCACATGGAAATATGGAGCGCAAGCAGCGAAGGCTTGTCGTTCGTGATCAGCTATGAGAGTCCACCGGCCCCGGCTTTCGTGGGCGCGCCGGCTATGTGGCGTCGTGGCGCCGAGCTATCGGGGGTGGCGGCGCGGTCAAGATCGGCGGCACGCCCTTCAAAATGCTCGCCGAAGCCGAGCAGGCTTGCAGCGCCATCCTAAAGCATCTGACGAGGGAAAGCTGAGGAGCGCGGCTCAGACAAGAAATCGCATTCTATGACGCGCTGGCCGAGAAACGAGAGCGCGCGGCAAGTCATGGGCGAACCCGCGCTGCGTGTGATCGCGCACGAACTGGTGGCGGGCAGAAAGAACGTCACAGTGGACTGGATGCACCGAGAGGCGGCCCGCGCCCGCATGCGGGTCTTGGTGAAGCGCCTTCTTCGCAAGTACGGCTATCCGCCGGACTTGCAGGACGCGGCGGTGCAGAAGGTCTTGCAGCAGGCTGAGGCGCTATCGGCAGATTGGGCTGCGTAGGTCGCGAGGCAGGGAGGCTCAAGGGAGCTATTCCGCCTCGACACAAACGCCGAAATTTCGAGATTGTCCAATCGGAAAAAAGCGTGATTGGATTTCCTGCTTCAAAAACAACATAAGGATGATCCAACAGTTTCCTGATCGCGAAGGGTGATCCAATCGATCGTCGCGCTTCCATACATCGTACACGGGTAAAAGCGATACCTGAACGGCTCCCTCGCTCGGCTCATCGCGGATGCTTGCGGTTCTAGATCCAACTGTCGGTGCTGACGCAAGGTGCCGGCCAAAGAGAAAGAGCCGTCCGGCGAGGCCACCGAACGGCTCATTTCCGCAACTGCCGGTTGACGACCGGTTCCGTCGCTGAATTTCGGCGAGGCCGATGAAGCTGCACGCCAGCTTCGCTGGCCTCTCATCAAGCGGTGCGTCACGCCGCTCAACTGGTTACATCCTAATCGATAAAATTTTATCGACAATCGAAAGCATTTGTTAACGTTACCACGCCCGCCGCTCAAGACCGGCTGAGTAGGTGGCGAATTAGAACTCTCGCTCCATCGCCGGATGCTTCCTGTTCTTGACCTTGACCCAGTGCTTGCAGCGACCGCTGCGATAGGGCCGATCATACTAAGCCTTCCAATCCCATCCGGCAGGCTGCGACAAATAAGTCCGGCCCGATCTCGCCCTGCTCGAACTGCGCGGCGAAGATGCCATCAGTCCGGCGCGCGAGCAGGCGGGCGAGATCGTTTTTGCGTAGATGCAAAGGCAGTGCGCGCAGATCGTCGCCGTCGATCGCCAGCGCATCGAAGGCTAGAGCGGAGCCTCCGTGCTTGCGTGAATGCAAGGCGTCGCAGTCGGAGATGCCGTCGACGCCGAGCACGACGATCTCGCCGTCGAGCACGAAGCGCTTCTCGCGGTTCATAAGCGCGCGCTCTCGACGATCCATGGGTAACGCCCGCTCCAGACATGGCCGCCCTTGGTGATCAGGCGCACGCGGTCGCCGTCGCGTTCGAGGCGCGCGCGATAGCCGTCATACCTGATCTCGTGAAGCCAATCGTTCCCGGCCGGCACGGCTTTGCCGGTCGTGCAGATGGCGAAGTCGAAGGGCTTGGGGCATGCCGCGCAGATATGCACGGGCACCGGCTTCGCAACCGTCAGGGCCGACCCGGTCGGCTCGCGTGGTTCATGGCACCGTAGGCGCGCGCCAGCTCGTCGGGGCCGTACTTCTCCTTGAAGCTCTTCCACGCCGACCGGAACGCCGCCTGGGCCGCGCCCAGCGTCGGCGCTCCCGAACGGCGGGCCGGGGATGGTGACCGCGACCATCCACAGCCAGATGCCGGGCGCGTGCTCGCTCGCAAATAGCGGACGCGGCCGATGCGCTGACCGCCCTCGCGGACTTCGTAGTCGTTGGGCCGATCAGGCGCAGGGTGAGCATGGTCAGTCCCGCCGTTCGCGCCGCGAGCCGGGCCCGACGGGCAAGTCGTGGGTCAAGTCGATCTTATCTGCGCAGACGATGAGACGGCCAAAGAGCGTGCGCAGCAACTGTCGAGCTTTGGCAGGGCGATCGCAAGATCGCGGAATATCCAGCGCGGCAGTAACGCGCCTAGTGAGGACGCTTCTGGCATTCTAACAAGAGTTCGCGCTCAACTTCGTCGGCGAGCGTCGAGAGGTGCATGGCTAGTCGTCTGAACATTTCGCGCTTGCTGCTGTCTGTCGCGAGGGTCGCGATTAACTGGCAGTCGGCGGCGTCGCGTCGCAGCTTTTCGAGATGGGTCTGATAGTCCTGCATCGCCGCATCCCTCCGATATTTAACACCGGCGGGGTTAGGCAAGGAACGCGGTTTGGCTGGCGGGGTTCCACCGCCAAAGGGCGATCGGCCCGCCAGCAGCACGGTGCATAATCCGGCGATAGACAACGGCCTAATGGCAGCTATAAAAAGCGCGCGCGAGAGGCCGCAAAGAATTCAATAATTTGGAAGGGTGGCGGAGTGGTTACGCAGCGGTCTGCAAATGCTGTTCCATGCATCCCGCCACGTCGCCGGATGTCCCATCCAGTGTTGTTTTATTGGCTGTTCCTGAGACTCACGGCACGTCTGGTACCTGGTAAATCCCACACGTCCCATCGTGTTGGGTGCCAAATTGGGTGCCAAATTTTGGCTGGCAATATTTCCTGATCGAGGACCACATCACACCGTTGCTCTGACCCACGGGGTTGGGCGACGGATACGAACTCAGCGATCCTAGTCGTGAACCACTTGCCGCTCGGAACGACAAACCCGCCGGCATTGGCGCCGACGGGGTTTTCATGTGGTTTTCATGTCTAGTCGCGGGAAGGAAGGGGGCTGGTCCTCCGCGACCTCTAAAGCATGTCCCTCAATGATTAACGAAGTATTGCGGAACGGTGCCCAGCGCCGTCACGTCGAACGCGACGCCCATCGCTATTAGGCTAGGCCCGCGCCCGCGCCTTTGCCTGCCGTCGAAATAGACCCGAGGCATGCTTTGTGGACCAGCTCGTTCATGTCACGCGGCCGGTACTGCGCAACGGCCAATTGGGCTTCCCGACATGCGTCCGTCGCCTCTTCCTGGGCTAGTTGCGCGGCGAGATAGCCGTTCTCTCGCTCCCATCTTTTGAACTTGCCATCCCACCGACCCCGGCCATGCCGATCATTGCCGTTAGCAGGCTGGGGGTTCTTTTTCTCCCACGCGAAGTAGGCCTCGTCCTTCCTGCTGTAATCTGCCTCCGCGGCCTTCAGGGCGTCATCAGCGGCCTGCAGCTTGGCGCCGTCTAGGGCCACCGGAGCGGCCGCGGCGGGCAGGATAGTAGCCGACGCCGCCGCCACTGAAGCGGTTTGCGCAAAGGACTGCCGTCGTGTGCTATGTGGTCGGACAGCCTGCATCGTCATGGGGTATTCCATGGTTTGTGGGTCAGGGCCGAGGCGGGAGCTGATACCTTCCCCTCGGCTTGCCTTTATGGTACTACACAAAACATGGCGAAGTCAAATAAGGTAGTACCAAAAAAAGGCCGTGGTCGGCCGGCCACTGGTCGGGACCCAGTGACCGCGATCAGGTTGTCGGCCGATCTTCGCGAGAGAATAGACGCTTGGTCGGCTAAGCAGCCGGACCATCCAGCACGATCCGAGGCAATTCGCCGATTGCTGGAGTTTGGTTTGACCGATCAAAGGACCGAAGAATACGGCCGGTACTTCGCCGAAGTGGCAAAGGCACCATCCAAAAGCACGCCGAAAAGCAAGCCACATAAAACGAGACCGCCACGATGAAAGGCGACGGAAAAGCGAAGAGAAGAGCTAATCCCGTTTCACAATTGCGTGGCTAATTGGTTTGGTTGTTCAATTTGTGCCAACGACTTAAAGGAGGCGGAAATGAACCCACACCGGCGAAAGGTACCCTCCGCGGCTCAGCGAGTGGCCCACAAGGCCTTCAGGCAAGCGGATGCCAAGGCCGCGATGTCCGAGTATGAACGCGCCCAAGAAGCTTTTCATGCGAACCGGGAGCGATTGAAGGCGGAACGGGGCAATTCGCAGGTGATGCCCCTATGGTGAGCGCGCGACCCCATTTATCGAGCGTGCAAATATCGAAGCGCATAGCGCAATGATGCGCAAAGCCTAATCAGCAAGGCAACTCAAGCTCCAGAACTGGAGAATTCGCTGTCTGCCTCACGCCTAAGGTGGTAGCGTCGGAAATGAAAAAAATCTTTTTGCTAGTTTTGCTCAGTCTTTTACCTTCTGGTGCGCTGTCGCAGACCGCGCCTCCCTCAGAAACGCAATCATTCCGAGATCAGATCAAGGCAGATCGAGCAAGAGCCGCCGCCGAGGAAAAAAGTGCCGATCCAGCGCGCCCCTGGGACAGGGATGCTCATGGTCGTCGATTTTGGGATCGTGAATCCGAGCCGCCGGAGGGCGAGATCTCAATTCGAGAGCAAATCAAAGCAGCGCGCGCAAAGGACGCTGCTGAACAAACGGAAGCTGGATCATCGCGCCAATGGTACAAAGATGAGATTAGCAAAAGGGAAAGGCCGCCCGAGCAGTCTAAATGACTCGCACCCTTATAATGAGATGAGCCGCACGGTATGCGGGCGCATTTGCCTCTCAGCGGTGACTGGTTATTCAAGGATGCTGACATTGTCAGCAACGCTGATTGTATCTTGATAGTGAATACTGAAATAGGAACGAGCGTCGGCATGGTTGGTTGAATCGGCCGGTCTCGATCTCGACTCCATCGCGAGACTTTTTCCGCTAGGCCCCAGCCCTTTCCCCTTCGGCTGGGGCCATTTCATAACGATTTCGCGTCGCACCACCGCGTCTCGAAGACCTCAATCGTCTTCCCGTGCGCAGACGCGGCGGCGCGCCCCCGTTCATCGAGTGTGTTTATAACGAACCGGTCAAACCATACAAAGACGATTGAAGCGCCCGAAAATAGGACCCATTGGCGCCATTGCGAGTCATTGGGCTATGCGGTCCGTCCCAAATTTCTATCGGATGATCGCCAACCCGCTCACGGTAGGTCTGCTTGATTCTTCTGCGCTCGCAAGTCCGCCATCCGGCAGTCGAGCGAATCCAAGAAGATCTTCCGGCCGAATATACGTCTGCGAGCATGCGCATGAGGCCGGCCTTTCTTTACAACCCGACCCGCAGTAGCTGGCCGCCTCTCCGAGCCGCTAGGAATCGAAAATTTGCGAGACGCTGACGATGCCGCTTTCATGCCGGCATGCGTCCTGTTCGCGTAGAGAACCGCACACCGTCCGGTCAACGTCCCATCAAGATCAACTTCGGCGAGATGCGCCAGGTGGGCGTGCGTGGCGTCCTGGTCTACTGCGCCGACTATCGTTGCACCCATTCCACCTTGAGCGCCGATCGCTGGCAGGTCCCGTCCGGACCTGAATGGATCCATGAGATCGGCTAGCCTACCTGAGCTGGGGCCTTTGGCAGCCACTGCCTTCCATGGTTGCTGGGGCACCGGTCCTTGGCCAACGCATTACACTTAGCGATGGCCGACCATTTCTAACAAATGCTGCAAAGAGTGGGGGACATCTCCCCCTGCGGCGTACCTCCGCAGCAATTCAGTGGCAACTTCCATCGTTACGCTGCGCGACCATCCCTCCGCGGTGTTGAAAGCAACGATGCGCACCGGATACCTGTACTGCTCGTTCAGAAGGTCGTTGATCAGCGTCTCGCGGGTGTCCTCTTCGTCGACCTCGTGCCAAGCGCAACCCGACCAGATCCCGAAGACGTCCAGCACCACGTACATGTTATGATCAGCATCTTGTGGCACGATCGATGGCGGGTCGGGGACTTCGGAAAGTTTTCTTTTTGCAATAAAGTCGTCGATGAACTGTTTGGCTCGTCCAATTGCGCTCTGGCGATCAACCTCTGTGCTTCCGAGCTTCTCAATATCGCCCAAGCGGACGATCCATTTCCAGCCCTTAGGCGAAAGCGATTGGACGAGAAAAAACTCTATTCCACCATGTTCCATTGCACGCGCTCCATCGCTTTGCAGGCGGGAGCGCAACAGGTCTCTCAGTCACCGACGCCTAGACACGCTTCTGCCGATGATGCCGAGGCAAACAGCCTGGCAAAGCGATCGTTGCAATTGCAGCGCGGAATTCCCTTCAACGTCCAAGGACCACGAAAGTGAGTCTGTCTGTCGCTTCTCCCAGAATCGCTTCGATCGGCTGTCAAAATTGGAGACCCGTCAGGCTCGCTTTGATAAGCGTCATCGTCACAGTTGGTGCGGCCGCAGGTCAGCATGGCCAAGCCAGCAAATAAGTTGGGTCCTCATCGTCAACGTTATGATGTTAGTGCGAGATGCCTGCGTTCGGCAATAAGCACCACTGCAGTCCCCGCCAGTCATCGTGCCGAGGCCGCCAACTTTGTAGGAAGGTTTTCTCTCGGCGTGGATTCATTGGAGGCTTTTACCGAGAGGCATGAAGATGACTAGCTCTGTCGAGAGTCGTTCCTTTCGGCGCCCGGGCCGGCTGCACTTGGCGCGAAACCGACGAAGCCGACACGGACCGCGAGACCGTGCTGCGCGACATCCTCGCGGGCCAGTACGCTATCCGTTGCGGATCATCGCGTTCAACGCCGTCGAGGGCTAGTCGCGGGATGCCACGGCAGATATCGCGGACGATCTCGCGCAACGGTCGCCGCGACCGCTGTTTCACCAGCACTGCAAGCCTTCATCGAGGCCAATGCGACACGGCCTTTTGCCGTCTAGCTCGCGCTGCCGTTGGCATTGGGGCAGGAGCTTGGGCTTGCGTTATCGAAACACGAAGGCGCCGATGGCATGGCCGGGCTTGGGACGGTCGATCGAGCCATCTTCGCCATAATGGGATTGCTGCTGGCATTCACCATTGCTGGTGCACTGCAGCGGTTCGACGACCGACGACAGTTGGTTATTCAGGAGGCGACGGCCGCCACTACGGCCCACGATCGTTCAGCCTTTTTGGCGGAGACGATGCCCGCAAGCTACAGACCCTTCTCAAAGAGTATGTTCGCGCACGGCGCACGATTTCCTGTTGCTGCAAAGAGCGGAAGATTTTTCCGGCAGGCAACAGAGCAAGTTGCTCGAACTAAAAAACCGGCTATGGGACTCTGCTGCCGTTGGAGCTTGTTCGCAACCGAACTGTCGGCCCGCCTGCGGCTTGTCGCAGCTCACCATCGCGCTCTATATCGTCACCGACATGGAGTATCCGCGCCTCGGTCTGATCCGGATCGAGCGCTTCGACCATTTTCTTGCGGACGCTTATGAGCAAATGGGCGCTGCGCTTCCGGTCGGGAACCGCGATCCATGATCGAGCAGCGCGGGGGCTCTCGCCGGGTCTGCGCGGTTGCTGTCGCTCCACCGGCCACATGCGCTTTGTGCCACTTAAATTTGTAAGTTGTACATCAGCTATTCAGGGCCGAAGATGATTCCGTTGTGTTCTCGAATAGCTGGGGCGACGACATCCGACCTAATTTCAAAGTCACGCAGTCTCGGTGTCCGCTCAACGGTGCTCATGTCCACGCTGATTGAGCATCTCGTGTCAAAGAAGGATCAGTTCGCACGTCGTCAGAAAAGATGGTTGAGGAGTATCGAACCATGTTTGTGCGCACCACCACAGACGATCGCCCCAATTCGCTCAGTGACTTTGGCATAGCGAGCGGCTCAAATCCAATCGTCAGGTTAAATGAATTCACGTATAGAAAAGGCAAGGTAATCTACGGCGAGAGGGAGCCTGCCGAGTACGTCTATCAGGTAAAAGCAGGGGCGGTGCGAAGTTACAAGCTGCTCTCAGATGGCAGACGCCAGATCGGCGCATTTCACTTGGTGGGGGATATTTTTGGGCTCGACAACGCTGAAACGCATCGATTTACCGCAGAAGCGGTGGTAGAGACCACTGTTTGTTTGATCAAACGGCAAAGCCTTGAGGTGGTGGCGGAGAGTGACATGGTTGTCTCACGCAACCTGCTCGGCTTGACAACCAGCAAGCTGCAACACGCGGAGGACCACGTGCTGCTGCTTGGGCGGAAAACCTCGCTGGAGAGAGTTGCTGCGTTTTTACATGAGATGGACGAGCGCCTGAGCGCTGCCGATGTGATGTCGCTGCCAATGACGCGTCGTGATATCGCGGACTACCTTGGCCTAACGCTCGAAACTGTATCGCGTGTAGTGTCGCGACTACATAAAGCGGGCATCCTCGAGTTCATCGGCAATACTCAACGGGAAATCGCAATCCTCGATCGACAGCGGCTTGCGAGCTTTGACCTGCAAAATTAACCGAGTCGGACGGATTGCTGCGATCAAAAGGACGGCTTTTCTTTGCGAGAGTCGATGCCCAGCAAGCCGCTCTGTCTGCTTGATTTTGATCTGTCGGGTTTGGAGCGTCTTCGCCATGATGTAGGGCAGTTGGTCGGCCGCAGCCACGAGCGCCAGCGCTCAATGCCGCCGCCGAGCAGGCGCGATCATTTGATCAAGACGGGCCGCGATTGATCCGTTCAACGGCCAAGCGCGATCTGAAGCGGAAGAATGTGCTGAGGCCAATAACACGGTCGAGATGCGAAAGACATTGCTGCGCTCCGCGGTTTCACAGATGCCGACTTCTGGTTGGTTCGGGCACGGCCTCTCTTCGTTCGAACGCACGTCATGCCTGAAGATGTTCCCGCATAATGTTATCCTGCAGGCTGCGGTCGAGTTCGGTTGGCTCGGTGGCGCGACGCTTGTGCCGATGATTGTGTTTGCGCTGCGCCGACTCTGGATGTTGGCGATAATGGACCGTGAAGGCGCCTTTGTTCTCAGCGCGCTGGTTTTTGTCCTGGTGAACGATCTTGCTTACGGCAGCTTGGTATCGTGTGGCCTGCTGTTCCTGTTCCTGGGCTACGCTGCCCGGCTCACGCAACAATCGTCTCCAGTGACAGGGGCTCTGCGCCATTACCGACCGCTCATGGAGGGCGATCCGTGAAGCTTCCGGCGCCCGATTCGCACAGGAATCGGGTGCGGGCTCGGCTTGTGACGCACGCCCGCCGGTTGAGACGGTGAATGCAAGGCGGGGGACTTCAGCCTCGCTTCAGAGCTCCCGCTCCATAGCAGATCCAGTCCGGCCCCGATGGGACCTGCTTGCCGGCGGTCGCCAGGCAGAGCTAGTAGGCCATACGCATGGGCAGCAAATAGGCACTTGCCTATAACTTTACGAATCCCGGAACGCACCGGAGCTTGTGTCGTTCTGACTCTGCTCCGATTGGGGCCTCCCGTAAGTCCGATCGGAGGGCTCAGCAGCATGGCGGCCTCAGTTCTGGAGCTGGGGCCGTTTATTGCGAGAAGGGACATGTTCCGTTCCGTTACAACCGCAAGGGCATATTCAGGTTGTGTCTAAGAACGAAAGAAGGTCGAACCTCAAGCCCGAGGCGGCAAATCAGGGGCTATGACCTGCTTGCCAATCTCCGTCATGGCGCGTTCGACTTCTTCCGCGAGCACGCCTAGATGGTCGGCTAGTTTGGCAAACAATTCCCGCTTCTTTTTATCGGTCGCCAAATCGCGGATCAGGGCGCACTCCGCCGCATCTGTCCGGAGCTTTTCCAACTGAGCCTGGATGTCTTTCATTTGAATGCTGCCGTGCCCGTTCCGCTACGGGAACGATTAGGACCCCCAAGGACCTTGCGTCTGTCCAAAAGTGAACAGAGCGCAGCGTCTGGTCTGGAGTTCTGGTCCTTGCAACTCGTTATGTTGATGCGCGGTTCGAACGAGCGCGCGCCACCAACGACCAGGTAGAGGAAATGCTGCGCCCCTCACGCGAGCAGATTGCCACTTCCAAGGCGCTGCTTAAGCTGGAAGTCCCGAAGCTCTGGCATCCGGAGCCGCCGAGAGGCTAAAGCCGCTCCTTTGAACTAACGCGACTTGTGATACTCTGCGCTCATCACCGGCCAAGGCATGTCCGTAGGCGTCGGTGGCTGAGAGACTGAGCGCGCTCCCGCCTGCATAGGCAAGGGAGTTGCGCTATGGCCGACAAGCGCATTTCAAAACGTCGATTCCTGAGCGAACAAGACATCAAGCTCATCGACTACACGCGCAAAATCATCAAGCAGGCGCGAGAACTATTAGACAGTCCTGCGCCCGATACCTTCTTGGGTCGAGAAACCCATTCTCGCTTCCCGGAAAACAAACCGGATTAACCTTTGCAATAGGAACAGATGGCGGGGACGGGACATTGTAGCTTGACCATGATTGATCCCCTATTCGCACGCGCGCAATCTGCTATCGAAGAGAGCCGAGAACTCCAGCGCCGAAGCCGCTCGCTTCAGGTAGAACACGAACGCGAACGTGGTGAGCTTCGCTTGATGGTATTCGAGAGCGCCATGTCTCGGAGTGAGAGCAAAGCCTACCGCGATAACAGAGGTTGAGGCTGCTCAGTGTCCAGCTCCCCGATTGACCATACCGCCATAGTGAAGCGGTATCGGCACCAGGCCGAAGAGCTTCGCACCAAGGGCGACATAATGGCCGACGCAGATACGCGGGCCTGATATGGCAAGGTGGCGGACGCCTGCGAATTACTAGCCAACAACCAAGAGAAGGTTTCGCCCAAAGAGTAAGGCATGCGCCGCCGTCTTTCTAAATGAACCTGTCGATGGAGTTTCCCGACCTATCGTGGAAGTACTGTATGCGGCAGCTTTACATCGCGTCACGCATTCTGACCGTCCCAACTTCTGCTATCGTTCGCTTGAGCGTTTGTGCCGACAACAGGCGGCGCTTCATCCACCGACACCACGCGCCGGGAACTAGAGCGCATGGCTGTTGAATACAAACAATTGGCCGATTGGCTGGATCGGCAACCATCCGAGGCGGATCGAACACCAAGAAGGCAGAAGCCGCTCAGTCGGCGTCATCTCTGTTGATTCGCCGCACACAGGTCCCGCTCTCGTGCAGCTCCAGCACCGCCTAGGACAAATTAGTTTTAGTGAACTACTCCTTAGCTGAGGAAGCGCGTTAAGGGGCGAACGGCTCCAGGGTGTTCCTTTTCGGCGGGGTCGGCCATCTCCAACAAACAATGCAAAAAGGATGGGACAGCCTCGCCGTCCTCCGAGCGTCGCCGCAGATCAGCGGCGATGTCTGTCGTTACGACGCGCGACCATCCCTCGGCGGTGTTGAAACAGACAATGCGCAGGGGAGGGCTATACCGGCCCTCCAAGAGATCGAATATCAGTGTTTCGTGGTCATCCTCACCGTCGCACCAAGTGCCGCCCCAACCACGTCCCGGATGCGTCCAACACGATGTAGGTGTCGCGGTCTAAATCTTGCGGCACGCTGGATGACGAATGAAACATAACCCCACTCCTTTCGGAAGACAAACCCGGCGCCATTGAATCACGAGCGCTAAAGCAAAGGCCGCTGTCCTGAAACAGCGGCCCTAACCGGGTTTCAAAACAATTCGCGATGAAACAGCTCAGCCTTCCCCGGGGAGCGGAGATGATCTCGCGAATGATCAGGTCCTGACACCACACATGTGAATCTGGGCCGCCCAGTGGAGGTACCTCTGTTGGGCTGCGGCCTCAATGCGGAAACGCTCGCATGCCTCCGTTCAAGCGGGAAACGTGCCATCCCCGCCGCCGGCCGTCCTGGACGGGCTCGATGCCGCTGGCGAGCTCAACGAGCTTGCGGGATTTCACGACCCGGCCCTAGCGCGATTCGGGCCAGCTCATCATAATCGGCACTAAGGAGCCACTTGGCGCACCCATTCGGACTTGATCTCTATTCGGAACGGGTGCCTCTTCTCGGGTTCTAACCACCAGCTTCCATACTCCGCCTGGAGCCAATTTGTCTTCGATATCGCGAGCGAGCCTGATGGCCGTGCGCCAAGCTGCCTCGTCATTCGGCAAATCCTCGCCAAGCTCGTCTCGATATGGATGACCGTTGTGAATATCGAAATAGTATCGCGGCATGACGCATCAACGCGATCCACACGGTTGGGTTTCGCAGCGCCTAGGTGTGCCGTCATAGTTGGCTCGCTGCCGCCCCTCAGAATGCCGCGGGCGTTCCTTATCGCGTCAGATGTATCAGGAAAACCTCGCAGGCATTCTCGGCTTCTGCGAGGGTCTTGAAGGGAGACCCAGCAATTTTGATTGCCGGCTTATTCAAGTGGATGGGGCGCCATGAGGCACCCATGAAGCCCGGGACCGGTACGACTTTCATTGCTGATCACGAACGAAAATTCGCCACTGCTCGCCATCCATATTTCGAGCTCGTCCCGTGAAGTATCAACGCGGGTAAAGTGCAGGGCCATTTCACCCACCTTTTGGTCGTCAGAAGGTGGCACGGGCGCGGGCCGGGCGCATTTACCTGCGTAAATTCCGGACTGCGTCGCGCCGAAGCGCCCCGCTCGAGGGGAGCGGCCGCGGACCTCCAGACGAAGGCGTTAGGATTGTGCTGCAGCCGTTTTCTATGCCCGGCTGTGAGCCCGGTCGCCGCTTGTGAAAGGAACAGCTCCAAAAATCTAGCGTTGGGGAAAGATTGAAAAGCTTTGCCCGTGCTTAATCCCGATCAGGTTTTAGTTGCGTGCCCGAACTGCCGAATGTGGCCAATGGCAGCGCATTTCATTCAATCGAGCTGGAACGGCCAGCCGCAGGAAATTGATTTCCGGTGCCTGAGATGCGGTCATGAACTGGCGGTGGCGATCGCAAGCACCGGTGAAGTTAGAGCGATCAGCAAGCGGCCTCGTAGAGGGGTCTTCGAGGCCGGGGTGGTTGTGAGCGCTATTGAGCGATGCGCCGCCCTTCCGCCGTCAACTCGTACCGCTGCCCATTCCTGAGAATGAAACCGGCTTTGATCAGTTGGTCCGCCAAATCCCGGCTGCATAGAGGTCTGCTGCCTCCCGGGTGAAATAGCCGACCGCTGCGCTCTTGCAGAGGGCCATAGAGCAGGGCTTGTCGCAGCACTCTTTGAATCGCTCGCGAAACGGCGGTCATGGATGCGAGCTATAGCACCGGAAATGGCCACCGCTACACATCATGGTGCCCCCCCGACCCCGGACTATCCAACCGCAACAGGCACGGGCGCGCAAGCAGATTTCCCCAAGACGCGCCGAAGCGCCCGGGGAGGGTCACACCGTCCCGACTTTGGAGACGACGTAACCGCCGGCGGCTGGGACGCATCGCCGCAGGCTCAGGGCGTGAACGACGCGGCCCGCCGGAGGAACCTGGCGGGCCACTGTTCGTACTAACTCGTGTCGGCCATTGCTTCTGTGAAGCAGGGCAATTGGAAGTGGTCGGCAGGGGCCGCTGGCTATTACAGAGGGTCGGCGGCCCCACCTCAAGTTACAAACCTATCGACGGTTGATCAATGAGGGAAAAAGGTCGCGGCCTGCGTTCTGCAGGACTAGGCTCTCGGACACCGTATGGTGCCGAGAGCCGCAGATCCATTTCTGCATACACAAGAGGGAGACTTGCGGTCGAGGCCAAGTCCCCAACCTGCAACTTGGCCTCGCCGCGTTCGTTCCTAATTCCTCGCCGCCGGGAAAAGAAGGTATGGCTGGTGGCCCAATCCATGGAGGATGGATGATCCTCCAGCGTGCTAGCCTCACTTTTTAGCTGACAATCTCCTTAGCCTTGATGCCGCGCAAGGCCTCGATGCAGTCAGCTACCAAATGCAAGAACTCTTGCCGCTTTATGCCTTTCACCTGACGACCTTCCATATTGACGAGAATGAATCTCGCCATCTCGTAGGCGACTTCGAACTGCGATTTGCCTGTAACCCGCCGATTCACGCTGGCGGGCCTTCGACTGGGTGAGGCTCGCTGTCCTGTTCTGAACGAAAACTCTGGGAACGACGTTAAGAATTATCACCGCGCGGCCTCCGGCATTTTATCGGTGATGAGAGCGCCTATCTGCGCTCCCGCCTCCTCGAACGGAATGGAGAAGCGCAAATGAAGCGTCTCCGTTTCACTCACGAACGCCTCGTCACCGAGGCAAAACAGCTTCGCGAGAAGGCCAAGTTGCTTCCCCCTGGTGTCGATCGGGAGGCTCTGCTTCGCAAAGCCAGGTTAGACGAAATGGTCGCTCATATCGACAAGTGGCTTACTTCGCGAGGTCTAAGACCGCCGACATGAAACCGGGAATGCGCACGGGCGTTGAGCCTTATGGATGACAAAGAGCTGGAAGCCCGCAGTGAACAAGCGCTCGTCGTGGTGAGCCTCAGTACGGCAACGCTGATTGCGTGCTTCACCCTTCTGCTTTCTCAACTGTAAGGCCGCCTCAGTTGCCGCCTCTCCGTTGATCACCGAGCTATGAAGCGAATATCATTTTGTCTCCGCCCTTGCTGACGGATCGCACATCGAACCGGACGGGCTTCTTCCAGATCGCAATCCGTTTAGCTTCCGTGATTGGCATCACTCTCGTTGAGGGCCTTAATCGGCAAGGAATCGCAAGCGAGACCGCCGGGCTTCCTGACGTCGGGAAAATAACAATCCATCATGAAATGAGACGTGGGGAAGCTCGCTAACCGTGCTCGCTGATCAACGCATGATCCCACGATTCGGCGGGCAGATGATGGTGCGGGAACTTCAATTCGCAGGGGCGGCTGCTCGCCGCGCGGAAGAGGCCGCGACGGATCTCGCCAGAGGCCGGTCGAAGCGGTCCAGAAACACGATTAGGGACCCGACGACATCAAGTTGAAGCCGGCAAATGATCGCCTGCTTTCAAGGGACGGAGACACACCTATGACCCGCTATCTGAACGCCCGCGCTCTCGCCTTCACCGCCGCGCTGCTCATGGCCGCCCTCGCGTTTGTCCCGCACCCGGTCAGCTCCGATCTCGGCGCCGGTTGGAATTGCAGGCAGAACGTTCTCATGACGAGCTGCCGACTGGCTCGGCAATGAGAGGGTTGGAGAGGCCGGGGCGAATTTCATTGCTTCAGCTTCTCGGTCTCGGCCCGCGCGAGCCTTCGCGCCCTTGCTCCTCTTCTCCGCTGAACAGGTCCGGACGCAGCCGGCGGCTCGGCAGGTCATCCCAATAGAAGTACACGCTCGGTCGGCGTCGGCGAAACGGACTCGTAGCTACCGCACGCCGGCACGACTTCATGTTTCTTGATGCTGATCGGGCTGGCCATGCCGCTATCCAAGCGGCCTCGTAGGCCACCTCGCAAATTGTCGATTCCTAGCAGTCACAACTCGCGCGCGCATGCGGCATAGTCGCACCTAGGTTGCTTTTCTTTGCGAAACGTCTGAACAAGGTATCTAATAATGGTTGAACTCTAAAGGTTCAACATTTGGGGTTTATGGTCATGCGCCACTTTTCGAGGCGACGACACCCCGAGAAACCCAAGCTTTACAAGTGGGTCGTCGTTTACGGAGGCATGTCCGTTGAGTGTAGCGACGAAGCCGGCGCGAAGAAATTGGCGGCCAAGCTCCGCCGGAAGGGTTACCGGCTAGCGGCTCGAACGGCGGATGGCATATCGCCCTCCTGGCGCATCGATCCCGAGGAGCTGGACGAGTGGTTGGGCCGTGAACCCAAAGCCCGTTGAGGGGCTGGCAGGCCGCTTTTGTGATCCCGTCCGGCCGGCGCGCCAGCAGCCGTTCCAGGTTCGTCTTGCGCAGGTGCAGCGGCAGTTCGCGCAAATCATCGCCGCCCATCGCCAGCACGTCGAGTAGAGCTGGACTTCGTGATCGTGCTTGCGGGAGTGCAGCGCATTGAAATCGGAAATGCCGTCAACCCCGATGATCACCGCTTCGCCGTCGATGACGAAATGCTTCTGCCGGTTCTTCAGCGCGGCCTCGGCGATCCAGGGATAGCGCTTTGTCCAGTCGGTGCCGTTGCGCGACTGCAGGCGCACGCGTCGGCCGCAGGCTGGCTTTCTGAGCGCCGCCCTCCCGCTGGCCGACGATGAACTCCCGGCTAAGAATTACGCTTCGGCACGCGGCTCATCCGCACGCCCCTGCGACGGCGCAGCAGCAGGCTGCCCCGTTTCTTCAGCGCTTTGAGATCTAGCTTGGCGATCTTTATGAGGCTTCACCACGATGACTTCCCAGCCCTTGGCCTTGCAGTAGTCGCGCACCCGATCGCGGCTCCAGGCTCGCATGTACATCACGACAGGCGCCGCCCTGGTCACCACGTCGTCGGTGAGCTCGATGCCGGCGACGAAGTAGCGGCTCTTGATCTGGGCGAGCATCATCGGTCCTGGGCATCACCATTGCGTGGCCGACCACCGCCAGGATTGTTCTTGCGCCGCGGCAACAGAAGGCGGATCGCCTTCAGTTTGCGCCGCATGTCGTCGCTGACGGCGTCAAGCAGCAGGATGTTCTCGAGCCGCTTCGCGGCCTCGCTGGGCCTTACTGGTCACTTCTTGTGGAGAAGATCTGGCCGCAGCTGCATTGGAAAGTCAGTAGATAGCCTTTCGATTCCGGCTCAGGGCGCTCTTTGCCGACAAGGCGCATGGTGGACGGGCAGGATGGGCAACGAAACTCGCTCATCTTCCACTGATGATCTTCCTGGTCGCGATTTGTCAAAGCGGCGCTCCACCGGCGAGGCGGGAGTGCAGTCGCGTCTCTGCATGGTCGAGCAGGGCGAACGGTTCGCTGCAATGATGCCGGAGCCCGCTGAGCCCACGAAGTGGACGCCGCCTGAGCTGTGATGGGAGGAGCAGGGCCGCGCAGCATTGCCGCTGCGCAGCTCCCGGCTCAATCAGCGTTGATGGCCCAAACCGATGCCCAACACCAGGGCTTTTTGACGTAGCGAACCAATAGTTCGCTTCATCTCCTTCGAGATTTTCACAACTGGCGTTCGATCCTTCGAATGCTTCTTGAGAGCCCGCAAATCTGCGGGAGTCCAATCGCGACGCACAGGCTTCTTCTTCGCTGCTTTCAATTTGAACAGCTCCTAATTCACTAACACGGCGCGCCTGTTAGCACAGCCGGACGATCTTTCAACTAACAAATTGGCGAGGCCCAATGCCCGATCTTACCGCCACGATCGATGCAACCAAACTTGAGAAGTGGGCGAACGCGCTGTCCGTTCGCGAGATGCGCAACGCTATCCGGCGAGCCGTCGAAAAGTCCGCCACCGGCAGCTCGTAAGATCGCAGTCGACACTATCGCGAAGGATTTTGGCGTACCCACGGCGCGCATCAAAGATGCCGTGAGCAAGGTCAAGCGCACGACGCTGACCAACCTCTCAGCGTCGTTCACGGCAAGCAAGATGCGTATCAACATGCTCGCGACCGGCGACTATCAGTCGCCAAGGTGGCATGACGGGAAGCACGTATCGGCTGACGGGCGGCGGTTCGGCAAGCCTCAATATCCGTGATGCGTTTCTAGTGTCTGCAAATGGCGGTACGTTCATTGCGATCAGGCGCAGCAAGTCGAGACTACCAATCAAGGCGTGTTCGCTGAGACGCCAAGCACCGCGCTTGGATAGGACGGCGCAGCCGCGCGCACTGCGTGGGACAAGGCGGCAAACACTGAGTTGGCCGCGCGCTTGCCGCGAGAGATTCAGAAGCAGCTTCTAGCCGAAGGGCTGCCGTATTTCCGCGCCAGCCGATACCGTCGCAACGTGCTCAGTGAGCGGCGTTGATCTTGCGGAGTGGCTAGTTCGTGGCGGGCTCGCGTTCGATTGGCCGAAGTATTCGAAGGGCAAGTACGACAAAGAGCAGCGAGAGGCAGAGCGCGCCGCGCGCGGAATGTGGGCGGGCAGCTACGTTGTGCCCTGGCTCTATCGGGCGTGCATCAATCAGGGCGGCAAGCCGGAAGGCTGTTTGTTCGGACGACGCGAACACCCATTCCTGAGAGGGCGAGCAATCCTTGCAGCTCACGCGGAGGTCTGTAAAATATCCTTGCAACTGATGCGGGAGCCTACAGGATGAATGACAGCGACGCGCGGGGCCTTGTGCTCAAGCGGTTTTACGACCTGCGGGAAACGAGGGACCATCTTGAATTGGCCGACTTCGCTGATCTTGAGTTAGCATCTCGCGACCTTGGCAGAGCGCTTGAGCAGCTTGCTGACAAGGGCCTGATAGATTGGAAGCCCCGCAAATCGTCAATGACGAGCGCTATAGAGTATGTGGTCATACACGCGAGAATCACCGGCGATGGGACAGACGTAATTGAGGGACGCGCAATACCGCCAACAGCAATTACGCTCGACGCAAGCATCAACATCCACGGGTCTCAAGGCGTGCAAGTTGGGGGCCAAGGGAACACTCAGAACGTCAATTTGGACCTCGAACAGTTGAACAACTATATTGACAGTTCGAACGCGAGCACGGTCGCGAAGAAAAAGGCAAAGAGCTTGCTAAAGCAGGTATGGGAAAACCCGCTGGTAAAGGGCGCGTTTGAGTGGGGCCTCAAGCATTTCGGAGGCGGCTAGCCACACGGCGATGGGTGGTTGAATTCTTCGGGGCTAAGGGCCCGACCTAAATTGAGACCGCCTCAGTTGGCGGCCTCTTGTTTATCCGCGAGTGCCACTGAACCTTGGCCTAAGCGGTTCAGACTAAGCCGTGCCGGGATTTTGCAATCACCTTCCCGGGGCTGGACAGTGCCGCCTGCACCTATTTTGAGCGGGCGGCGTTGCTGTTTCGCTGTCATAGATTCGCAATCAAATCCGTCGTAGATTACCGGTTTCCGGCAAATTGCTGGTCGGACCGAACGAGAAGATAAGGCTACGCTCCATATTACGCGTCGGCCTAGCGTATGAATTGTTTCAGTATTTGGGATATTCAGCACATGGCGTATGACACACCTACAGTGCAATTGCTCCGTACCATTCTCGATGAAGTGCTCGCTAGCCCCGCTTTCATCCGGCAGCAACATCGTTCTGCGGTTGAGGTTGCGGAGCGCATTCTGTTGCTTGCTTCGCAAGGGGAGCTGGAGCCAGCGGCGATCAAAGAGCATGTAATGAACGAGTTCTTGGCATGGGCTGCCGCGTAACCGCTTGGCTGCTTGGCTAGGAACGGTCCAGGCCGCCTCTTGAGTGAGGGTGGCTCTAGCGCGTGGCGCACCTTCGGGAATCTGGGAACCCTTCAAAATCAGTCGAGTTACTTCCGCAGTTAGCATTGCGCTCGATGAGAGAAACACCATGCCCCAAGCAGACTCAGACGAGATACGCGCCCGCGCATACAAACTTTGGGAGGAAGCCGGGAAGCCTGAAGGTCGGATAGATGAGTTTTGGTACGAAGCGGAGCAACAGTTGAAGGAAGAGAGAATCCGCCACGAGCTTAAGACGCCAGACACTCTCTGACGCCCTGTCCATCCCGTCTGTGCAGAGTGCGTTGATGGACTATCTACCCGAACTTCGGCGACTTGAGCATCAGCTCGAATTGGCTCATCGGGCTGTCTCACTCATCGCTGATGGGGCGACCGGAGAGCGTCTCGAAGCATTCGCGCGGGGAGATCAGCGATAGGCTTCGCAGACTGAAAGCGGCAAGGTCACCGGGACGGCGACGCCCCAGCGCAGAATGTTCCACCTTTGAAGTATATTTGATGCGCGATTGAAACGCGCACTGCCGCTCGTTGGTTTGGAGGGTAATCGAAGTGCCTCTTTTTAGCTATCTATTTTCATCCCTCAAAGGGCAGATTTCTTTGATGGGGGTGATGCCGGCCCAACCGAAATGCGCAACCTGACCGACCGTCGCCGCAGTGAAGGGCGCGGATCCGGTAACGGCCCGTCCGGGGTTCGCGGCTATGCTCGATCGGATTGCCGGCAGTTGCTGCGAGGCGGTCACCCGATGTCTGCTTCTTCCCCAACAGCGGTGCGGGAGCGAACATCGCGGCACTTCGCCTTTGGGCCGATTCTGTTGAAAAAGTCGAAAGTAACGCCACGACAAAAACGTCACTGAAATTAACTCAGAGCGAGCTCCGGCAAGAAAAGCCTTCGTCGTAAAGCTAGGAAGATCACCGAGCGATCCTGACTAAGTTGACGCGGTCCCCCAGGTCCCGCTGCGTCAAACGCATCAGAAGTCTTCAGAAAATGGGCATGCTCGCGACAAAGGCCTTTTTCAACAGAATCGGCCAACAGCGGATGTCCCCAGACAAAACTGGTTTTGTCCCAGAGGTTCCTCGTCCGTCCAGACACCACTTTCGGGCTCAGATTTTGAAAGTGTTGACATGGATCAACGAAGCATTGAGGCAGGTCCGCGACACAACTCGATAGATGGAGGAGTTTTCAATGACGCCTTCACGCGCCCGTCGATTGAGCCAACTCGCCTCGGCATTTCTCCTGCCGGTATTCATCACTCCAGCTTCGGCGCAAAGCCCGCCTGTGCCCAAGTATTCGGCAGACATTCCGCCCTACATTACGACACCGGACACGGTGGAGACGCGCATCGGCACCTTGAGGTTCAACAACGGCGTGCCCGATCAGAAGACGGTTCAGATGGTCTACGACCAGATTGATTTTGGTCGTGGTATCGAAGCCTTCTTAAAGGGCATGGCCGCAACGTCTGTCTATGGGCTCTGTCAAGGCATAGACAGTGCCGGTGTAAAGCGAAATCAAGGGATCGGCATCACCGAGGACTTGATGGATGCACGATCGCTGTTCCTGACGCCGAACACGACAACGGTGTACGTGTTCACCTGCATCGACCTGAAGGATGGACCGATTGTGATGCAGGTGCCCCCTGGCGTCTTAGGCCCTGTTGATGATGCCTATTTCCGCTGGGCCACTGACGTTGGCCTGACCGGACCTGATGCGGGTCGCGGCGGCAAGTACCTGTTCGTGCCTCCGGGCTACACCGGCACTTTGCCGACCGATGGGTACTACGTGGTAAAGCCGAGAACCAATGGCCTCGTGGCCTTCTATCGTGCGTTCGTGAGAGGCGGCGACATTGCTGCTGCGGTCCGTAACGTGAAGGACAATGCCAAGATCTACCCGCTTCACGGGTTAACGGAAGCGGGCGATCCTCCGGCGACTGTTTTTGTCAACACCTCAGGTGTGAAGTACAATACGATCAGCTCCAACACCTTCCGCTACTACGAGGAGCTGAATGCGGTGGTTCAGAATGAACCCGCCGACTTCGTCGACCCTGATCTGGTCGGGTTGTTCGCAGCCATTGGTATCAAGAAGGGTAAACCGTTCGCCCCCGACGCGAGGATGAAGGCGATACTGACTGATGCCGTAGCAGTCGCAAACGGTTTCGCACGGGCAAACCTGTTCTCTTCGCGAGACCCGCAAACGAAGATTTATCCAGATCGGCAGTGGATAACGCCATTCGTTGGCGGCAGCTATCAATTCCTGAGCGGGGCTGAACGGCTGTTGGACGCAGAAGCGATGTTCTTCTACTACGCCACCGGCATCACTCCGGCCATGTCGATGGCAAGGGTCGGGACAGGATCCGCGTATGCTGGCGCCTTCCGCGATGCGAAGGGGAGTGAGCTCGATGGAGGCAAGATCTACAAGATCACTCTTCCCGGACCTATCCCGGCAAAGGAGTTCTGGTCGTTTGTGGTCTACGACAATCAGACGCGCTCGCTGCTGGAGACAGACCAGAAGTCAGCCGGTCTCGACAGCAACGCCAAAGGACTAAAGAAAAACCCCGATGGCTCGACTACTGTTTGGTTCGGTCCCAAAGCCCCCGCTGGGCAGGAAGGCAACTGGGTTCAGACCATGTCTGGCAAGGGCTGGAATGTGCTGCTTCGACTGTACGGTCCTCTTGAGCCATGGTTCGACAAAAGCTGGAAGCCTGGCGACATCGAGTTAGTCCAATAACCGAAATCGGAACGGGCTGTCGCCGAAGGTCGGGTCATGAGCGTCGCTATGGCCTCTTCCCGGCCATGTCCGGTCTTCCCCCTAACCGCCGACATGAGAGCAAGCGCTGGATTTCGTCGCTACGGGGCCGATTTTGTTGCAGAACTCTCTTGAGGAGCCGAGTGAACCGTGATTCCGTCGAGGTGAAGCGGCCATCGACGGAGAGTTTCGATGATGGGGCGGTGCAAGGGTGAGCAGGGTCAACTGTTCTATGCGTTCGACCTCGAGGCCGTAGTACCGGACGACCATCAGGTTCGGCAAATTGCGGCAGTTCTCGATCTCTTGTGGGTGCGCGTCGAGCTTGCGCCGCATTACTCCAACACTGGTCGGCCCTCGGTCGATCCAGAGCTGATGATCCGGATGCTCATCCTTGGCTACGTATTCGCGATCCGCTCGGAGCGCGCACTATGCCGCGAGGTTCAGCTCAATCTCGCCTATCGCTGGTTCTGCGGCCTTGGCATAGAAGACAGGATCCCGGATCACTCGGCATTCACGCGCGCCCGCAACGAGCGCTTTCGCGATCATGATGTCTTTCGTCATGTCTTCGAACACGTCGTCGTTTCGTGCATCAAAGCTGGCCTTGTCGGCGGCAATGGTTTCGCCGTCGATGCCAGCTTGATCGCGGCGGACGCCAATAAGTGCCGCTCGACGCCGGGCGATAAATGGAGCCACGACATCGACCCGATGAGGGCTAGGCGCGCCGTTCAGGACTACCTCGCCAATCTCGACGATCCAGCATGGGGTCGTGCGACCGACGTCGTGCCGAAGTTTGTCGCGCCGTCCGACCCAGCCGCGCAGTGGACTGGCGCACTGCGCAACGCCGCGTTCTTCGCCTACGCCGACAATTACCTCATCGACATCAAGTTCGGCATTATCATGGATGTCGAAGCGTCCCGGGCGATCCGCCAATCCGAGGTTGGCGCATCCCAGACGATGATCGAAAGGACTGAGAAGACGTTCGGCATCAAACCCGACTGGCTCGCCGGGCCTACGGTGCGGCCCACAATCTCCACTTCCTGGTCGATGTGAAGGGGATCGCGCCCCACATCCCGGTGATCGACAAGTCACAGCGCGACGACGGCACGTTCAGCCGCGACGATTTCATCTATGACGCGGCGCGCGATCAATATATCTGCCCCAGCGGCAAGATTCTGCCGCGCTCAAGTGGAGCACGCGGACCACGCGGAGATGACGCTATCTCGTACTTCTCGCGCGTCGCTGATTGCCGCGACTGCCCGCTCAAGTCCAAATGCTGTCCAAACTCGCCGAGCCGGAAGATCACACGCCACGTGCACGAGGCAGCGCGCGATGTCGCCCGCGCGATCGCCAAGACGCCTGCCTACGATCAGACCCGACGAGATCGCAAGAAGGTTGAGATGCTGTTTGCGCACCTCAAGCGGATCCTGCGGCTCGGCCGCCTGAGACTGCGTGGACCGGCCGGCGCGCGGTTCGAATTTACGCTTGCAGCAATCGCTCAGAACCTTCGTCGCTTTGCCAAGCTTGCGCTCCATCCACCCGACACGGCCGCACCATGCGTTGCGTAAGTGGCGTCCGTCGCGTTGGTTGCGTCAGGCATCAGTGCCAGGGCGTCTCCGCAGCCCATGCCGGGCAGGCGGCCAAAAGATCGCGAGCCCAAATTTTCAGATCACAGCCCCGCTGAGAGCGTCGATCCTACCGACTTCTGCAACAAAATCGGCCAGAAACAGACATAGCCCCCGTATTTCCAGCGTCCCCGGCGTCGAAACCAGCCTTTTGTCTGGGCGGCAAAAAGCACTCTTAATTTGGCGCCCTCTTCTTTCGGCTCGCGCCCTTCAAAGCACTGGTCGAGGTCGTGATTGATCCATCAGTCATCTGCAGACAGGTCAAGAGATCGACATAGCTTGCGTCGAGGATGGTCGCCTCTCTTTCACATTGAGTTCTGTTTGACGGGGAATACGAAGACCAAATCGAGCCCAGTTGGTCTCGCGCTGAGTTCTCGTCACTCATGCACTTGTCGAAACTTTGACCAAGGTCCAAGCCCGCCGCCTTGTCGGCCTCCACCGTCGCCTTGCAGGTGGCTTCAACGTTGAGCTTTGGCACTGCATCGGACGCTGGCATAAACAATTGAGTACCTACCGCAATTGCCTTGATTGCTGGGTGCATAGGATATCCTTCCCTAAAGAAGACGGCTCCAAAGCGTTCAGCGCGAGGACCGACATGCTTCCCACGTCCAAGCCAACCACGAAATCGCGCCGTTTCATGCACGCTCCGAATTTTCCGGAGCCGATATTATGGTACTGTTGAATTCGGCATTGTGAAAGGGGCGAAAAGTGACTTCGCCACCACCCCGAGAAAACCAATCCGGCGAGGCTTCCCCTGCGCCCACGAACGCCATGGCGAAACCAGCAGCGCCGCAGTACCCGCCACGAAATCCCGCCGGTTCATTCGATCCTCATCAAGCTTGAGGACGACAGGGCGCAGAATATCACTTTTCGATGTGTCACACTCCCGCTGCGAATGCAAAAGCGCGTGGCAAAGACTGCTAATGGCATGGTCCGGCCGTGCTCCAGCCCCGCCAGTGATCGAAGCTGGTTCGGGGCACCGAAAAGGAGCGCGCCATGTCTCAGAAATCTAGCAGCGCAATTGCCGTGGTTGGTATCGATATCGGCAAGAACTCGTTTCACGTCGTAGGGCACGATCGGCGTGGTGCGATCGTACTCCGGCAAAAATGGTCGCGTGGCCAGGTCGAGGCGCGACTTGCCAACCTGGCGCCGTGCCTGATCGGGATGGAGGCTTGCGTCGGCGCGCATCATCTCAGCCGCAAGCTACAGGAACTCGGCCACAATGCCCTTCTCGACGGGAGATCGGACAATCCTTGGCAGCATATCAAGGCGCGGCAATCGGTATTTGCGCAGCCTGTTCGTTCAGGCGGCCTGGGTCGTGCTGGTCAAGGTTGGGCCAAAGCATTGGGAACGCTATGGCCTCAAATCTTGGATTGAAGCGGCGAAGAAGCGACTACACCACAACGTGCTTGCCATTGCGCTGGCCAACAAGCTCGCCCGCATCGCATGGGCGGTTCTCAACAAGGGGCGCGCCTTCGCATGCGACAAGACCGATGCGATGGCGTACCGCCCAGCCTGATCCTCGCGCCGTGCTCGGGGCCGTCAAGACGTGGCCTGGCAGCATGGAAGCAAGAGGTAAGCCTGTGCGACGGCCAGCCTTGACGGCCCCTTCCGCGCGGCCCGTTCTGCACGCCCAGGCCGGGACGAAGGAACGACGCCAGGCACGAACAAAGGAACAGCCATAAAATGAGGAGAGACCCATCGACGATGTAATCTTACCCGCCGAGGTCTGCGAGAAGATAAGACGAGTATGGAGGATCGGTCTTCCCGGCGCATGCGAACACTGGTGACCCGAATGGCCCGGTCAAGGCCTGACCGCTAATCAGATCGCAGCGCGCTGATATCCATGATGGTCCGGAGCAACGCTCCAAACAGAGGCCGGATACATTGATGCAAGACCGCTCACCGCCAGGTCGTCGAAATCTTCTTGCAACGCGCGGCCGGACCATACATATGGGTCATTCGCGACTGAGGCCGGGCAGTGCTCGCTACCAATCGATGTCCGCTTCGGTCCCGATAGCGCCCGCATTTGAGCAGACGCAAATGGCGGGAGGGGCCAATTCCGGACTCATGCAGAGCAGCAACTCTAGAGAAAATTCGTCAGCACCGCTCAACCGCGTTGCCGGATCGTCAAAGCTGGGCGATCACCCTGCAAGGGTAGCCTTTTTTGCGGTGGCAGCGCGCCTCCCAGCAAAACCCTAAGGGAACAAGTTCCCTTGGTAACCGTTTTGGTCGTGGTCACACCGCATTGCCCCCAACGGTCATATCCGACGTGGCGCCACTATTGGCTCTGATGAGCTGGGTACCAGCCGAACGGAGTTTGTCGTCATGGAAATCCAGCCGGAAAAAGAGGAGCGCACCGAGCTCACCCATAGCCAGGTCGTCGCGCCGCAGGTCGAGTCAATCCTCACTGCCGTGGAAATCCAGCCGGAAAGAAAGGACGCGCACAGGATCAAATTTCTCGCGATTGAAACATGGGCCCGGGCTGTCTTGGGCAGCATCAGCGTCGGCAGGACTGAAAACAATATTGTACGCGAGACTATTCAGCGGATCGCGACGGCTGATCCGGCAAACGTTCAACTGATTGCTGCTTTACAGATGGAGTTGCTGGCCGAATATCACCAAATCGCGCTGGCGCAATCGCGCCGCATGTTCTTTTGGGCACTTGTGGGTTCGGGAGTTGGGCTGATCTTCTTTGTCGCGGCATTTGTGCATGCGTTTCCAAGTGAAATCGCTTTCTTCTCCGGCGCTATAGTCGAAATCCTAGCAGGCATTGTTTTCGTTCTTTATGGCAAGGCAACAGCGCAGCTCAGCAGCTTTCATAGCAGGCTAGAGGATTTAGATCGTTACCTTCTGGCCAATAGCCTGTGCGAGGCCCTTGATGGAGATGAGCGAAATAAGGCTCGGGCTGCCTTGATACAGGAAATAACCCGTCCTCCGGCAATTCAGAATACTTGGTGGCGGCTAGCATAAAGCTGACCGCGCTTAGGACCTGCTTGCCGGCGGTCGCCAGGCAGTTTCAATTACGGCCATTTCATGGTGGTTTACGAGCCAGGAACAAGCGGCGACGCCACGTGTTTTCGACCAGCTCTGGTGGTCAATCTCCCCCCGGTTTGGCGGACCAGAGCCCAACCCCAAGGCCCCAGCCGCCTCCACACGGACCTGGGGCCTTTCGGTGAATGACGCAAAGACGACGCCTCACAGGAGACCTTAGTTCGTCTGCGGGAGAAGTCTCAGAACTCTCTTAGCGGCAGCAACAGCTGCACGCCAATTGGCCGGCCAGTGAAGCGTTCGATGAACTGCCGCACGGGCTCTGTAACCTCGTGGCCTTCAGAAGGCGGTCAAAAAAGTTGGTGTTAGCCGGAAGAAGGTCGAGCGCAGTCTGTCCCGCGAAAAGCGTTAGTGCTCGCGCTGCATCAGCAGAAGCAGCGCCAGCAGCGCCACGTCTATTCGTCGGTCCAGGAAATGCCGAGCTCCTGAGCGACTTCCTTCAAGCTTCGAAGCCTGAAGCTCGCTTCGATCTTCGCGCCGCTCTCGGCTTCGTATCTCGCGAGTTCGCGATCATTGAGCGCCTGCGCAATGGCCTCAGCGTCCTCCTGCGAACCGAGAAAGCCGGATAGCCTTTCGACCTTTCCGTCGACTATGGCCGAGACCATCCAGCGGCCGTCCTTGGTCGGTACCGCTATGTGGAAGATCGGATACTCAACGCCGGTCGGTCCCTTGCTCATCATTCTGCTCGTTCAAATAGCCGAAGCGCCCCTTTACCCGAGTTCGGCAGGTTCCCGTGTGCGATTAGGCAGTCGAATTTGCCGCTTACCGCCCAATGAGCAGGACTATTGTTGCCAACGTAACAGTGACGGCGATAGCCGGTACAATGAGCCACAATGTTTCGTGCTTCATAATCGCCCAAGTTTAGCTGCGGTGGGGGACAACTGCGGAGGCTTGGCTAAGGCGGCTACGTTAGCTGCCGGCCTCAGAAGCTGTTGACCGCAACTTCTGCTCGGCACGTCGGCTGGGAGAAGGCTTACCCCCGAAACGTTGCTGAATTTCTTCTTGGGGCGCTCAAAATGGTTTCAGGACTGCTGCTTTAAAGGGCCGCCCGGCTCTCATTCAATTCCAGGCCGAGGAATCATAGAGGCAATCGCTATCAGGCCGATGGCCGCTAACGACCAAGCCAACACATGAAATGTCCATGATGGCGGGGTCCGCATATCGCCCCCTTCGAGATCTCCCTCCAGAATAGAAAGCGCTCCGTTTTGACGGCGGCAGTTGAGCTAGATCAACGAAAAGGCAGAAACCGGGAGAGCGTGGTAACGCAATGCTGAGCGTTCGCGACCTTCAGTCCGATCTCGGACGTTCGCAAATGCAAAAACGGGAAAAAGTGGCAATGGGTTTGAACCGTAGCCAGTTCAACCAGACTATCTTATGCCGTGGATTTGCATTCCCACCCGGGGCTGGAGAAACCGCCGCCTGCGCGACATTTCAAGCAGGCGGCGTATTTATTCTTGGAGAATGGAAAAGGCCCCAGCCCCGGGGGCTGACCGGCCGAGGCCTTCCACAGTATCCGTCTAGCTTCCTTCATTTCTCATGTCAGGAAGAGCCTGATCTATGGTGCTTTGTACGCGAATGACGGCTCGGTCTCTCGAATCTTCTTCCCCCATGCGCAGCATAGGAGGCTCGCCTACAAGAACGCGCCACCGCCAAACGTTCGGACTCGTGCTTTCGTTTATAAAGTACTCGACGCCACGATAAATCATCCAGCATGCACTCCGTAGCGGCCGAATTCACTCAGCCCTTGGGCCATTGCGTGAAGGTTCCGCCGCTCTTTCGGCTGGTCCGTCCTCGCTGCTTGCGAAAGCGCTGAGTACGGCCGTATATCGCCTGGCGGGACCGCCCTAGGCGTTTGGCGATTTCGTCAGCTCGAACGCCGTCGTCGATAAGTGAGCAGAGCGTAGCTTCTTCGTCCGGCAACCAAGGCCGTGCTATTGCGCGATCGTTGGACATCGAAATCACATCAGAGGTCAATTCGAAAACAGTAGCGCCAGATAGTAAAATGAACGTCAAAATACAAAGTTTGGCTGGCGGCGCGCAGCCGTCGCCGGCAACGCGGCAGCCAATTGCGGCGCGGGCGCCGGTTGTTCAGGACTTTGCTTTGACAAAATTTTAGCCCCAGCTCGAGGCGACTCAGAGCTGAGGCCAATTTTCCTGGCCGACCGTAACATCAGCTTAGGCAGGCAACATGCCTCACGGTCGCCGCGTATGCGATTGGTGAATCGGCCTTCCTCGAATTTGTCGTATTAGCGTTGATCCTCAATCCAAGCCTGCAGGCCGCGTTGGATGAGCTGACGAACGGCGTCCGAGCGCGAGCCACCCTGACTTTTCGCAAAGGCATCTATGGCCTTGATCAGCGAGGCGGGCATTCGGAGCACCACCTGTTCGCTCGCGCCTCACGATCAACAGCCATCAGCGCTATCCTCCAAAAATGGCCCGCCGGGGCGAAGCAAACGGGTACGGCTACGGCTATGGTAGACGTGCCGCGAAAACCGGGTTTCCAACAGTAGTTCACGTCGGCGCCAATGCCGGCGGGTTTGTCTTGTTAGCTACGCCGGCTCCTATGTCCGGAATTTCCCCCCGCTTCATTTCGAGCAGCCGCTCGCGGCATCCTCAGTCTGGTAACGAGCGTCAGATTGCTACTGCAGCCGGCGCACTCATAAATTTTCAGAGCGTAACCCCTCGCCACGGGAATGAGCGCTTTGAGCACCCGAGCTTGACCGCATAGCGTGCAACCGGCTTCGCCGTTCACGATAATAATTCCTCAAATAAACAGTCAGACCGCAATAACTGGGATGAAAACTGAGTCCGCCCCAGGAGGCAATAGCGGCTCTACAGCTCGCCCCTTTGTCGGCGTTCAGTCCAGGGCGCGCCTAGCGGGGTCGGTAGGTCTTTGCCCGAGAACCATTGGCCCGGTTGCGCGCAGAAGCCGGCAATCCTTCATCAACCATTGAGGAGCATGCTGAAGAGGTCGCGGGGAATTCCGCCCAGCCTCCTTCCTACCGCGACCGGACATGAAAGCCCGTCGGCGCCAATGCCGGCGGGTTTTTCCTTTTACAACTCCCGCTCCATCGCTGGATGACTGCGGTTCTTGACCTTGAACCAGTGCTTCTGCCGGCCGCCGCGCTAGGCCGATCGCAGGGGAAGTTTCGAGACCAGGCAGAACAGGTCTCGCTCGCGTTGAGATCAATTTTAAGTAGATTGTCGCAGTTAACACTACCTCCGCCTTGTCGGCGCGGCGGACAACCCCATTCTTGTTAACGATCCAGATGACGAACTATGGATTGCAGTGCGGTCCGCGATCAAACTGGAAGCGAAATGTGACTACTATCCTAGCCCTGCTAGGGAGCGCGATCATCGGACTGGCGATAGGCCTGTTCTTTCGGGTCTGGGCCATGGTGCTAGTGTCTCCGGCGATCGCGATCCTCGCCGCGATCGTTCTTCAGGCCTCCGGCTTTGGCTTTCTCGCTGGGGTGTCCGTCGTCACCGGATGCCTGGTCGTCAGCCAGATCGCCTACCTGCTGGCAGCAGCGTTCCACCTGCATAAGGGGGACATCTCAGCTCAGGACGAAGCTGACGGCGACCCAGGCGAACACCGCTATCAGGATGTCCGCGATAAGCACCAGTAGCGCAAGGCCCGTCCAGGACGGCAGCTTTCGGCGCAGCCGGAGGGTTTTTCGCCGTGTCAGCAGACGGTCCAATAAGATCGGAGGTGCGTACCTGACAGCAATGCCGGCCGCACTCCTTTGAAACACCATGGATCTCATTGCGGCACACCTTTCAATGCCAATGATCGGTTTACCGTTTCATGAGCAAGGGCGGTGCCAGTGCCGAGCATGCGCGGCAGCGGCGCGGAATGACAGCGTTGGAAGTGTGGCACGTGAACCTGCGTGTCGCGTGACACGGGCGGCCTCCGTTAGGCACCGTACGGGAGTCTGATCGGTTGTATGGAACGGGCTCAATAACGCACCTATTCGCCGCTAGCCTTTTGCGCAATTTCATAGGCCATGGCGCGGTTCTTGAAGTAGTCGAGGACGTAGAGGCGTATCGCGGACGATAGATTACCTTGCTGGCGGTTGCGGTCGATCTCACCAACCAGATCCGACAGTGTCATGTTGCGCCGGCGGGCGATCTCCTTCAGGGCCGTCCAGAACGCCTCTTCCAGGCTGACACTGGTCTTGTGGCCGCCGACGACGATGGAGCGCTTCACCACGGGGGATTTCACGGCTGTCCTCGCGACCCTATGGGTCCTCACGCCAAAAGTGTCATTTGCGCCAGCCGGCCAGTCCGATCCTGCAAACGAGAACGGCTCCGGCGCGCGAGGCTGGAGACACACCAGAGCCGTCCCTCCCTGTGCGCTCCGCCGCGCGCAAATTCACCCTACCGTCAAAGAGCGGCAAAGCGAGGCGCGCTCTCGGAGTAGCCCAGAAGTTGTACTTGACGCAGGAATCGTCGCCGGAGTCTGATCCGCGGCCATGGGGCGGGGTCAGCATATCATCGACGAGCTCAAGAAGTTCGAGCGGCTCTGCCTGGAGTTGGCGGAGGAGAGCAGGGTGTCTGGCAAGGCCGATGCGCTGCGCAGGTTTGCTGCAAAACTACGGTCTAGGGGCGGCAAAAAGGTCCGTAGGACCGTAGATGCTCGCCGGCGCAGGCGAAAACCTGCGATTTCAGAAGGGTTTGACAGATACCCGTTCCGGCCGGATCGTCCTCAACGTGAAAGCCGGGCTTGTGCTGAGCGGCATCAGTCCCTGAACCATTCGGGCGTAGCGTTCTAGACCACTGTCGGAACCAAGCCTTCCTGCTCGTCTTGAATCCTAGCCGCCCGGAGTTTTGCGTAAATGGCCCCACGAGCCAATTGGAAAGGCTTCTTGCGTCTATCCCTAGTCACCTGTCCGGTCGCGCTTTATCCGGCGACTTCCGAAAGCGAGAAGATCTCGTTCAACCAACTCAGGCGACAGACAGGGCACCGCATCAAATACCTGAAGGTCGATGCCGACACCGGCGGAGGTGCCCAATGAGGACATCGTGAAGGGCTATCAGCTTGAGAAGGATCAGTTCGTCGAGGTCACCAAGGAGGAGTTCGAGGAGATCGCGTTGGAATCAACGCGCACCATCGAGATCGACGAGTTCGTCGACAGAGCCGACATCGACCCGCGCTACCTGATCCGTCCCTACTACCTGCGACCGGACGGCAAGGTTGGCCATGATGCCTTCGCGGTGATCCGCGAGACTATCCGGGAGATGGACAAAGTCGCGATCGGCCGAGTGGTTCTGACGAACCGAACACACATCATAGCGCTCGAGCCACTGGACAAGGGCCTCGTCGGCACGCTCCTGCGCTTAGGAACACAGCGGTCCGAACGCGGGTTGCTCTGACGTCATGGTAGGAGAGCCGCATGGATATGAGAGAAGCTTCGGCAATGACGGAAGCCTCCGGGCTTGTGAGCGATCCGGATGGCGTGGAGCAGGTCTCCGGAGAGAGGAGAGGCGCTGCGGCGGGGCCGGGAAGGGAGCCTCGGCCGCTCCAGTCGCCTTCGCAGGAGGCCGCGATGCGCTGGGCCGATTGGCTGCGCGAGGTGACCGTGAGCGCCCCGCTGCAGTCGCTGTTCGTCGCGTTCCTGCTCGGAGTCTGGGTCGCACGGCGGCGCTAGTAAACCGAGGGCCGCACGGCTTCATGGCAAGGAAGCTCAAGACATTTCAGACTTCGCTGGCCTTCTACGATCTCGCGATCGCGGCGCCTTCGATGAAGGCGGCATTGGAGGCGTGGGGCGCTGGCAGCAATCTCTTCCACCAAGGTGTCGCCAGAGAGACGGACGACCCCGACGTAGTCGCCGCGACGATGTCCAAGCCGGGCGTGGTGCTCAAGCGGCCGGCGGGATCGAACGGGCGCTTCGCCGAGCACTCCGATCTCCCGTCCGACCTAGGATCGGGGGAGAACGGTCGGCGGGGAAAGCGTCACGCGAAATCGGCAAAGCGGCCCGCTCCCAAGATCAGCGAACGGGACGCCCGAGAGGCCGCCGCTGATTTCGAGAAGGAGAAGAAGCGTCGCGACGCCGAGCGCCGGCGCGAGGAGGCCGCCCGGGAAAGGGATCGCGAACGGCGGGAGAAGGCGACGGCGAAAGCCCGAGCCGCGCTGGACAAGGCCGAGCGCGAGCACGCGAAGAACGCGGCGGACCTGCAAGCCGAGGCCGAGGCTATCGAGAAGCGCACGCAGGCCGAGGACGACCGGCGGGAAAAGGAAAGAGGACGGCTCCAAGCCGCGCTGTGGCGCGCGCGGGAGTAGGCCGGTAACACCGCATTAAGTATTGCGATTCCTTCCGCAAAAATTTTGCCTCGGGGTCTTGAAACTTTTTTCCGGCTTCTAAATTTTTTTGGCGTCGCCATCGCGCGACCGGGACGCCTTCGGGTCCCGCCACTTGAGTCGGGCGCCGGACGGTGTCCGGAGCCTGCTCGTACCCATCTTGCTCCAAGGAGGATTTGGATATGAGGTATGATTGGACTCCCCTCTGGAGGTCGACCATCGGGTTCGACCGCCTTTTCGACGTTCTCGACGAGGTCCAGCGGACCGCCGAAGAGAGCTATCCCCCCTACAACATCGAACGTCTCGACGAGAACCGCTTCCAGATCTCGGTGGCGCTCGCCGGCTTCACGCCGGATGAGGTCGCGTTGACCGTCGAGCAGAACGTGCTGACGCTCGAAGGCCGCAGGAACGAGAAGGAAGAGAAGACTTTCCTGCATCGCGGCATCTCGGCGCGCAACTTCAAGCGCCAGTTCACGCTGGCCGACCACGTCGAGGTCAAGGGCGCCCGCTTCGAGAACGGCTTACTGGTGATCGACCTGCAGCGGGAAATCCCCGAGGCGATAAAGCCGCGCCACATTCCGATCGGCAGCGGCAACGTCACCCAGATCGAAGCGAAGGCCGCCTGAACCTAGGTAGTCAATCGGTCCCAGCCGCGCGGGCTTTCCCGCGCGGCCCAGCTCTCACTCGTCTTTGAAATGGAGGCAGCCATGCGGCCGACGACCGCCATCGACGACAACGTATTCGACTTCGACTACCTGCTGCATCCCGGCACCCGGTTCGAACACCCGCGGGATGTGGTCTCGCATCCCGGCCTCAGCCTCGGCGAGAAGCGCGCCATTTTGGCTTCATGGGCCTCGGATGCATCAACGATCGTATCCTGCCCCTCCCTGCGGGCTCCGGAAGGGCTAAAGGCGCCGGTCACCATCGACGAAATCCTTGAGGCGCTTTGCACGTTGGACGGAGGACCTCGGCACCCGCCCGGCGGCAAGCCGATGCGTGTTCGATCGACCGAGCGACGTGCTGCGGCCTGACCGGAGGATAGCGTCATGAAAAAAGCATCGCCGCATCTGGCAAGCGACGTATCCGATCAAACCATCGCCCGCATGCTCCAGGCGCAGGTGCAGCCACGGAAACCCGCGAAGTCAGCGAGACGCGAGATCTACTCGCCGGTCAATCTGGCCGCCGAGACGGCCGATCTAGAAGCGCGTGCGTGGAAGGCCATCAAGAGGGCGCGAGATGCTCTGCGGCTCCCGGTGCCTGACACTTTCCTCGGCCGCCAGCATTACGATTTCATCCCGCCACCAGATGAGAATAATAAGGAATGACGACGATGCTCGATGCAGATTTGGCCCGCATTCGCGCGCACCGGAACAACATCCACCGCTACCGGCGATTGCTTCGGACAAGACTGTCCGACCTGGAGCGCCAGTTCATCGAGAGACGTCTGGCCGAGGAGCAGACTGCGCTGGACGCTCTGGCCGCTGAAAGCTTCCCGATCGCATTCACCATTCCGAGGGAGCAGTCCGCCAGCCTGGGGACGCAACCGTGAGCCACGAGCTCCGGGCAGTATCGGGGCCGATCGCCGCCTAGCCGCCTTCGGGCGCGGCGGGGGCTCAATCCCCTTGGCACTCCGGACAGGTGTCGCCGATCGAATGTACGACATCGCGAAGCTCGGCGGCCGCGTCCGCTGGAGAGACGCCCGGCGGCGGATCGCCTTGCGCAATGTCGAAGGTGCGCTGACGAGCGTGCGGATCGGCGCGGTCCTGCATCCAGCCGTGCTCCTCGCATTCACAGATGGCGCCTGCTTCGTGCAGAACGCTGATCGCCCAGCCGCGAAGCGTGCGGATCGCCGGTCGCCTTTCGTTGGTCATCAGCATCGAGATCGCTCCTACCGGGACGAATCCTTGTGCGGCCCGCGTCGTTGCGGGCGATTAGCACAGGGCAGGGATTCCGGATTGCAGGGGCTGCCGCTTTTCCACGTGTTCCGCACCCGTTGGACTGTAACCAAGTCATCCCGAATCGGCATAGACTAGAGTGCTGCAAAAGGGGGCTGGAGGTGCAATGACGCCGACCTGGTACGTCACGTTTGAACTCAAGCGCGGTGTCCTGCCCAAGCAGCGTAGCCGCGCTCGCGAGACGAAGATGTTTGCGACCGAGGCAGAAGCTAGGGCTTTCACGCAATTAATGCTCGAAGAAGGCTCGGTGGTCTTCGCGGGCACAATCAATCCCCATTTACCCAGACGGCTCATTTCGCCTTCATGCATCCACTCTTGGCTGGAAGAACGAACCGGAGAAAGCAGACCGATGCCAAGGTGACCGCGAGTAAGGGCCTGGGCCATTTCGTAGGCCATACGCCAGAGATCGGGCTGAAGTGCGAAGGCAGGATGACTGACAGCCAACCTCGTCTCGCTTCGTCTTGAGGAAAGGCGCGGTACAGGACAAGTGGATGATCTGGGACAGAGAGCGTCGCGGGCCTGCCCGGTTACTACGCGGCTTGGCGTGCGAATTGTCAGAAGAGCAGGCTCGGAAGCTCCTAGAGCGGCTGACACGGGCCGACAGTGAAAAATAGCAGCTCTGATCAGGAGCCCCGACTTGGGCAAATACGACTGCTGGGGAAAACAGCCGTTTATTCACTGCGCTGCATTGTCCGACTCAGCGAAAGCACTTTCCATTCCTGCTTTTTCGGATGCGCTATGCAGTTCAGTCGCATTATCAGTCCCGTAAAGGATCTGGAAGTATGGAGCGCAATAGCCGCGGCTTTTCGTTCGTAATCAGCTACGAAAGCCGCACCGGGCCCGGCCTTCACGGGAAGCCCGGCTTTTTAGCCTCGTGGCGACCACTCTATCCGAACAGACCCGCCATTAAGGTATGCGGCTCGCCCTTTGAAACGTTTTCTGAAGCCGAGAAAGCCTGCGAGTCCCTCCTGACGCACTTGTCGCGATGACCAAAGTCCGCAGCCGATCCACGCGGTCTCCGGGTGCTCACCGGGCGGACCTAGATTCCACGCCCCAATACGCAGTGGTCCCGCCGGGCATCGATGTCCCAGCGATTGAAATTTTGCCAGCTCGCACCGGTGCCGTTTTGATGACGGTATGTCTAGATCGGTGCGCCGCCAGATTAACAGCCCGCACCGTGACCGCCCGGTCAAGATCACCTTCGGCGAGTGGGCGTGCGTCACGTCCTGGTCTATTGCCGGCCTGACGCGAATGAGAAGGTGCCCGTGAAGGAGTGCTTCAGGATCAGACGGGTCGATATGCGATACATTGGTAGACAGCTTTGGAAGACCATAGAGAAGACCCTATTGTCAGGGGACGGAACGGGCCAGAGTGGTCGGCAATGATTGCTAGGCTGGACAACTGCGCGGCCGCTGCGGACGTGATTGAATCGGCGAAAAGGTGATTCATGGCACGTTATTCTAGCGAGGGGCTGAAGAAGATTCGTCAGGCGAATGAGGAGCGCTTCTTGCGTGACGCTCACGCCAAGTTCGGCAATAGGTTTGACTATTCTTCGATGGCGTACCAGCGACAGAAAAAGCCAATCATCATCATCTGTCCCAATCACGGGAAGTTCCAGCAGACGCCGGATAAGCACCTTCAGTCGGCCAATGGCTGCCCAAAATGCGGGGTTGATGTTCGATCTACCAGTCGGACGGATGCTGGGCGGCGAAAGTTCGCTAAAGAGTTCAAGTCGAGATTCGGAGATCGGCTTGAGCTTATTTCCCACTACATCTCTTCGAGAAGCCCTATCCAAGTTAGATGCAAGATGCACGGCATCGAATTCAAGGGCACTCCGGATAGTCTTCGCGCATCGTCGCATGGATGTCCAAAGTGTGTAAGCCAGGGAGCGGGCCTGAATCGACTGATGAGCGAAAAAGAAATCCGCCGACGCATTTTTGCGAAGTTCGGGGATCAGTTCGACTTATCGAAGGCTAAGTTTGGAGGCTTGGGAAAGACCACAACAATCATTTGTTCAATCCATTCAGAATTCCAAATGACGCCTGGAGATTTCCTACAAACGAAACACGGATGCCCTAAATGTGGACGTCTCCGCACGGGCTACGCGGAAACTAGAATTCAGAGACTGGAACAAGGAGTCGTGAGGTCACAACCAACCACGCTTGCTCTGTTGAAGGTCGAAATATTCGGTATCTCTGGCTATAAATTAGGAACGACCAATCGTACCGTGATGAGTCGATATCGCGAGGCGTTACGCGAAATCATCTTCGAAACAACGTTGGATGAACTCGACGCACTTAAACTCGAGCGGCACTTACATGGAAAATATTTTCGTTGGCGCGATACGAAGGTGTTCCTTGCTGGCCTTCGATCAGGGCAACGCTGGTCCGGCGATTCCGAGATCTATCAAGAACAGTGTGTGCCACATCTTTTAGCAGATTTGCGAGGAGCAGTCGCGGCACTACAAGAAAAAGATCCGGGGTACTGGGAGAAGTCTCCAAAGTTTATTCCACCGATTCTAAGAATTCGGCGCATGCGCAAGGAGCGAGGAGTATTCAATGAATCGAAAGCCGTAATTCGTCTTGATAGCAAGGAGGTGTTCGCATCAGCTACTGCCGCTGCGAAGGCCGTTGGATCAACCCAAGGACTTGTCTCATCAGTTTGCAACGGAAAACGTGGACACACGAAAGGCATACGCTTCGCATATCTAACTGAGTACAAGGCGGGAAAGAATCCGGCGCACACTTCTCGGACTGGAGAAAACCATCCTCGCGCCAGAGCTGTCCGGTGTATCAACACCAACGCTGTCTACTCGACGGTGTCTGCTGCCGCGAGGGCTGCGGGGGCACATTCAGGTAAAATTGTTGCGGTATGCAAAGGTCGTCGACGAACGGCCGGTGGTCTCCGCTGGACTTATACTGATTGACTTTCCCAGGAGCTTCTCCAGCGAGGCTCCTCAAGGAGCTTGTGCAGTAAGTGAACAATGAGCGCTCATCAGAATAACTTGCTTGAAAAACAGCAGGCCGAGGCGCTGGCCTTCTCTCGACCGCTCGATGTCCATCGCTCCTGAGCGCGCTTGGAAATCCGCGCCGGTTTTCCAACGCCGTTGCGCACGATCCAGACGTTTCAAGCGAAGATTAGCAGATTATTTATCTTCTATTCGCATTCTAACTACCTGAAATAACAAGATTCCTCATATCGTGTTGCGCACATGTTGCGCCTTCGGCCGGTGATGCGGGTCGGTGGCGCAATTCGCGCTGTCTGAAAGCGAGTTCTCCAATGGCCAATACCGGCCCCGGATCCTGCCAGGTTTGCAACAGCCCGCATCGGCATTCTATCGACGTCGCCTTGGCGCACGGGCTCGGTCACGACGCGATCGGCAAGCGCTACGACATCTCGCCGCACAGCGTACAGCGCCATGGCAAGAACCACCTGTCGCCCCAGATGCGCGCGGCGGTGCAGCACGCCTTGCATCCGAGCACCGTCGACCTAGACGCCCTCAAGGTGAGCGAAGGCGAGAACCTGTTGCACCATCTCGTGCACCAGCGCGCCAGGATCGGCCAGCATATCGAGTTGGCCGTGGCGACCGGCGACGCCAGCGCAGCCATCCGCGGCGAAGCGGCCATCACCAACAACCTGCAACTCGTGTCCAAGCTGCTCGGCGTTCTGGTCAACGTCCACGAGACGCGCCACCAGCACATCTTGACGCATCCGGACTATCTGCGCCTGCGTGAGGTGCTGTTGCGGGCCCTAGCGCCGTTCACCGAGGCGCGCATTGCGGTCGGCCGAGCGCTCGCCGGCATGGAGACGCAGGCAGCGGAGGACATCACCAAGGCCGCGGGCAGGGCGCCCATGGTCATCGAGGCGAAGCCGACCAGCCCGCCGCCGTGCCCTGTGCCGATGCCGGAGGCGTCGCCTTGTCCCTGATGGCCCGCGACCTGGCGTATGCCTGCGATCCGGTGGCGTTCGCAGAGGACTCGGGCGTGCAGCCGGATCCGTGGCAGCAAGAGTTCCTGCGCCGGCCGCCCCGCCGCGGGCTGATCCTGGCATGTCGCCAGGCGGGCAAGACCGAAACGTGCGTGCTGCTCGCCAACAACGTGGCGCACACCGAGCCGGGCGAAACGATCGTGGTCATCAGCCCGGCCCAGCGCATCAGCTCGGAATTCATTCGCCGCGCCAAGGGCCGCTATCTGCACCTGCCGGGCGCGACCCTGGCCAACGACGCTGTGCAGCGTATCGAGCTGCCCAATGGCTCGCGCATCATCGGCTTGCCGGGCGAGGCGGACAACGTGCGCGGTATCGCCCGGGTGCGGCTGGTGCTTATCGACGAAGGCGCCCGCGTGTCGGACGAAATCTATGCGGCCGTTCGGCCGATGCTGGCCGTGCATCCCCGTGGCCAGTTGATCGGCCTCACGACCGGCGCCGCAAAGCGGGGTTGGTTTTACGAGGGCTGGACCGATCCGGAGTCGGATTTCGAGAAGATCCGCGTCACTCCGGACATGTGCCCACGCATCACCTCCGAATTTCTGGCAAGCGAACGCAAGGCACTCGGCGAAACGGCTTTCCGGACGGAATACGGACTGGAATTCCTCGACGATCAGGAAGCCGCGTTTCCGAACGAAATTATTGACGGGATCTTTGACAAGGAGCTGCGGCCGCTATGGTCATGATGGTTGCTGATTGGACCGTAATCGAAGCGCGCCCGAGAAGCGCGTGGGTGGTGGGCGTCGACTTGGGCAAGTCGGTCGACAGCACCGCGATTGCGATCATGCATCACACGATCAAGGGTACCGGCGAATGGACGGCCGATCACAAGACGCGCACCAGGCGCGAGAAGTCCGTGCAGCGTTTCGACCTGTTGCATTTACAGCGCTTGCCACTCGGCATGAATTACGTCGCACAGGCGAACGCAATCAACGAAGTGATGCAGCGCGAGCCGCTCAAGAGCGCAAAGGCCAAGCTGGTCATTGACCAAAGCGGCGTCGGCGCGGGCGTGGTCGACTTGATGGAAGCAAATGGGCTGCGGCTGATCCGATTGCAGATCACCGCCGGCAGCGAGCAGACGCATGAAGGTCGCCTTTACAGGGTGGCCAAAACCATCCTGATTTCGAAGATGGAAGCCGCCATGCACTCGAAAGAGCTGCACGTGGCGGCAGCGCTGACTGAGGCGGAGTCGCTTCGGGATGAGCTGCGGGACTTTCAGCGGCACGTCACGGCGTCAGGCGCCAACACGTGGTCGGCGAGGGCAGGGAAGCACGACGATATCGTATTGGCCGTCAGCTACGGCATTTGGTGGGCGACGTCGGGACCGCAGATATCGGTTGAGCCGTTTCCGTTGGTTTAGGTGACAATCGCTTCGGACTGCTTCGATGTATCGGAAGGCGTCTCGGGCAGTTTTAAGAAATTCGCGTACGCTTCGATGATCTTTGCTTCGAGCTGAAGATAAAAAGGAAATTTTAGGTCGATGATCGGGCGCGGCATTACCTTTCCTTCCGTGGTTAGCGGGTTACTCCACTCCAAGAAGTTGCCGTCACGATCTTTCCTTTTGCTTCGCTCGAACAGCTCCCTGTATCGCCGATGCGTTACACCGTGAAAGTGCGAGAAATCGACAGCTGGATATGATTGATGGCGGCCTCGATCTGCTCCCTCGAGCCGCACAGAATCTCCGTGCATATTGGCAGTTAAACTTTTTGGGTATGGTTCCAAAAAGACGACTTTTGCGATGCCAGCGGCCACGATGTGTTTTGCGCACATGTGGCAAGGGAAAGTAGTTGAATAGAGTGTTGTTCCGCCGAGCGACCGTCCCAACCGTACGGCGTCACAAATTGCCGACATCTCTGCATGAATAATTCTGCCGTATTCTAGGGCGTCTAGAAATTGCGACGAGCTGATAGCGGGTATGTTCAAAACCTCGTCCGGATCTCGATCGAGAGCCTTTGCAACCTCCGATAAGAGTTCTCGTTTTCGTCTGTCGTTGCTATCGTGCTCACGCACGTAGTCTCGGTCATCGAATTCCTCAGGGTCATCGCACCAGTAGGTTCCACCGCGAGCTTTTGGTACCTCATTGGATCCCATTGCCGCGATTTCTCCGTCGCGCGAGAATATTGCCGCCCCGACCTGCCTCGATAGATCCAGTGTGCGGAGAGCGGCGGATTTCGCAACGAACATTCCGTACTCATCGCGGCTTGGCGAAATCTTGTTTGAGCCAAAGAGTAGATTCACAAATCTGCGAATTTGGTCTTCAAGTTCTTTTTCGCTCTCGTCAGTATTTAGGATAAGGTCGCCATTGTGAAATATCTGCGAGACTCTTTGACCATGAGCGTTGTCGGCCTCGTTCTGATCAGTTTGGATAATCTCGGACGCTTTTGCGCGAAATGAATCGTTCGTGCCCATATTTTCAGCTCGCGCGAAGCTGTTAGCTAGGTGTTCGACACGAGTACCGGTGCGGGAATAAAGCGATATCTGAAAGAAAACTCGGCCATAAATCGAGCGGAGTAGTTCGATCTCTTCTCGTCGTTTGAATTGATGTAGAAGAAAAACAGTCTTTTCAGGCACTGAGACATGAGTACCGCTTTGTTTAACCCGCTCTTGCACGACGCTTACGATTGAAAGCGCGGCCAAAAGCTGGTCGTCTTCGAAATATTCACGCAGTTGGTTGCCATATTTGATGTACCGCTCCAGACGAAGATGCGGTGGTGTAGCAGCCAGCGGCTCGTTCGGCGGAACCTGTCTCTCAAGTTCTTTGAAGACGTCCGTCACTTTAATGGGGATGACTTTGTAATCGAACTTCTCGAAGTGCGTCTGAAAGTGCTTTATCGATGGCCGCATGTCCACGCCAACTGGCGCGACGAAACCAAGAAAAATTTCGGGAAAGTCAATTCGAGCAAAGGCAGCACTCAACCGAATTTACTCCTGTTTAACGAAATGATAGTTTGCTCGTGCAGCGCACGTAGGATTGATTCCGCCATGATCGTCAAAGTCCACCAGGGAACTACTGGCGTCCTCCAGCATGCGAATGAGTTGCTGCGCGCTCATCAGGTGGTGATTGACGCTTGGTACGAGGCCTGGGCCAAGGAACAGCGTTCCAAGGCGGTGGAGCTGCTTCGTAAACGTCATCGAGACCTATCGGCACGGCAGTTGGAAGCCGAATAACCGGTTACGGCGAATCGTCTTTCTACCTACTGTTGTGCATCTATAGCGGCCGCGCAAGCTGGCGCGTGCCGCCTATCAACGCTTTCACAATCGGGAAAAGTCTTGTCGCGCCCCGTGTCGCGCCGAGCCGCCATGAGTGGACTTGAGCCCTTGAATTTGCACATGATTTTGGCGCGACAGGCGCGACAAGAAATCAGCTCGAAATCGGGTGGCGCTATTCGAAATAATGAAGGAATTTCAGTGATTTAGCGGCTGGCTGGGGAACCTGGATTCGAACCAAGACAAACAGAGTCAGAGTCTGTTGTGCTACCGTTACACCATTCCCCAACGGAATTGCCTAACAAATTCAATAGTTTATTGAACTGTCGGGCGGCGGCCGGAGGCGCGCGCGGCGCAAATCACGGCTCAGGCGTGGTGGGTTTCTACCCGCTCGCCTCTGGGCTTGCAAGCACTGCTGTGGAGGGGATTTTCGTTGGCGCGAAACCAGGCGATCGAAACCGCGACCGGCGAGGGCAGGCGAGGCGGCGGTGTGCGCGACGGTTTGCCCCATCTTCAAAGCCTGAGACCGCGGTCGGGACGTCGTCTCCTCAATCGTCCTCAGGGGCAGGCAACTCGCAGAAGGAGACCCGTGATGCCCTATGTCGATGGTTTCGTGCTCGCCGTGCCAAAGGACAAGGTCGACGCCTACAAGGCGCTGGCGCGAACGGCGTGCGAGGTCTGGATGGAGCACGGCGCGCTCGACTATATCGAGTGCCTCGGCGACGACGTTCCCTACGGTGAGGTGACCTCGTTTCCGCGTGCGGTGATGGCGAAGGAGGACGAGATCGTGGTGCTGTCCTGGATCGTCTACCGCGACCGCGAAAGCCGCGATGCCATCAACAAGAAGGTGATGGAGGATTCCCGCCTGAAGCACGCCGGCATGCCCTTCGACGGCAAGCGCCTGATCTTCGGCGGCTTCGAAACCTTTATCGAGGCGCATCGCGCGGAGTCGGCCTGACCGTCGGCAAAGGTCAGGCGAAACGCGCAACGAGCGCGAAAGCGTGTTCGCGATTGCGACGGGCATAGTCCGCATGTGCCAATGCCGCATTGTGCAATCGCGTTTCACCTTGCCGGTTCCAGAGTGGCATGCCATCCTTCGCGCGCCAGGAAAATCAAATGGAAGCAGGCCGCCCGCCGAAGTTTCCAAGCCTAAAAAATCCGGTCGGAGAAACCCTTTGGGAGGTGTGGTTCATGGCATTGAAGCTCACTACGCGGCTGCTTTGCGCGGCCGCGATGGCCGTTGCGCTTGCGGCAGGCGCGCAGGCTGAGGACAAGGTCGTCAAGATCGGAGTCATTTTGCCGATGTCCGGCAGCACGGCGTCGATCGGTGCGCATGCCAAGGCCGCGCTCGAAGTCGCGACCGACATCATCAACAACGCCCATCCCGAGCTCGACAAGCTGCCGCTTGCCAAGAACGCCGGGCTCACAGGCCTTGGCGGCGCCAAGGTCGAGATTGTCATCGCCGACAACCAGGGCAGCCCGGCCACCGGGCAAAACCAGGCACTGCGTCTGATCACGGAAGAGAAGGTGGTCGCGATCCTCGGCGCCTACCAGTCCGGCATTACGCTGACGTCGAGCGCGATTGCGGAGAAATACGGCATTCCATACCTGACGCCGGAATCGGTCGCCGCCAATCTCACCGAGCGCGGCTTCAAATGGTTTTTCCGCACCACGCCGATCGCGCCGGATTTCGTTCGCATCTACGACGAATTCTTGACCGACATAAAGGCGGCCGGAGCGAAGACTGACACGATCGCGCTGGTCCATGACAACACCGAATACGGCACCTCCGTCGCCAACACGATCACCAAAGGCTTCGAGGAGAAGGGGCGCACCGGAGTCATCGACGTCGCCTATGCCGTCAACGCCACCGACTTGCAGGCGCAGGTGCTTCAGCTCAAGGAAAAGAAGCCCGACGTCGTGCTGATGATCTCCTACACGTCGGATGCGATCCTGTTTGCGAAAACCATGCAATCGCTCGACTACAAGCCGCCGATGCTGCTGGCTGACGATGCCGGCTATTCCGATCCGTCCTTCATCAAGGCGGTCGGAAAGCTCTCGCAGGGCGTGTTCAACCGCTCGTCCTGGGCCGTCGGCCCTGCCGGCTCGCCGAGTGCCGTCATCGCCGACATGTACAAGAAGAAGAGCGGCGAGGAGATGGAGGACACGGTCGGGCGCGAGATGCAGGGCTTCTTCGTGCTGGTCGACGCCATCGACCGCGCGGGCTCGACGGATCCTGCGAAAATCCAGGCGGCGCTGAAGGCGACCGACCTCAAGCCCGAGCAACTCATCATGGGCTACAAAGGCGTGAAGTTCGACGAGAAGGGGCAGAACGTGCTGGCGTCGGCCTACATCATCCAGCTTCAGGACGGCGAGAATTACGTCTCGGTGTGGCCGAAGGGCAATGCCGAGAAGGCGCCGGTGATGCCCTACAAGGGCTGGTGACGATTTCGGAGGCGGGACCGGCGGTCCCGCCTTTTTTGTCGGCTTGATAGAGCGGCGCGGCTCATGTCCTTTGTTCTCGTGCAGGTGATCGTCGGCGGGCTCCTGCTCGGTGCCGTCTACGCCCTGTTTTCCTCCGGCCTCACCCTGGTGTGGGGCATGATGAACATCGTCAATTTCGCGCATGGCGATTTCGTCATGCTCGGCATGTACGTCGCCTATGTCGTCTACACCTTGATGGGAGGCGGGCCGCTTCTCGGCGCGCCGCTGGCTGTGCTGGTGCTGGCGACGCTCGGCGTCGTCGTCTATTTCGGCCTGATCCGCGACATCATGAAGGGGCCGATGCTGGCGCAGATCCTCGGCACCTTCGGTCTGGCATTGCTTTTGCGCTATTCCGTGTTCTGGTGGTTCGGTGCCGACTTCAAGTCGCTGCCGCAGAATATCGTAGGCGGCACGTATGCGGTGGCGGGGCTGCGCCTAGAGGCGTCGCGGCTGCTTGCCGGCGTCGTCGCGCTGCTGGTTACGCTCGGCCTGCACCTGTTGCTGACGCGCACCTCACTCGGCTCGAAAATGCTCGCGGTGGCGGAGGATGCAACTGCCGCCCAGCTCATGGGTATCCGGCCCGACACGATGCAGGCGATCGCCTGGGCGATTGCGGCGGGTGCGACGGGACTTGCCGGCGCGCTGATCGCGAACTTCTTCTACATCGTGCCGACGGTGGGCGAAACGCTCGGCATCGTCGCCTTCGTCACGGTCTCGCTCGGCGGTTTCGGCAGCGTGCCAGGCGCGCTGGTTGCGGGCCTTCTGATCGGGGTCATCGAGTCGCTGTCGGGCTTCCTGATCGGCGCAGTCTACAAGGACATCGTCGTCTATATCCTGTTCCTGTTCTTCCTGTGGTTCCGGCCGCAAGGCCTGATGGGGAAGATGTGATGCGGCGCCTGCTCTGGCTGTCGGTACTGTCAGCGGTCGCGATCGCTTATCCATTGCTGCTGTCCTCGCCGTTCCAGCAGCGCCTCGGCGCGCTGGTGCTGCTCTATGCGATCGCGGCCTCGGCCTGGAACATCGTGGGCGGCTATGCCGGGCAGGTCTCCGTCGGCCATGTCGTGTTCTTCGGCTGCGGCGCCTACGCGGCGATGGGCGCCTACGCCAAGTTCGGTCTGTCGCCGCTATTCGGCATTCCCGGTGGCATCGTGATTGCGGCGGCGCTGGCGGCCGTCATCGGCGTGCCGACGCTGCGCCTGTCTGGTCACTATTTCAGCATGGCGACGATTGCGGTGGCCGAGACGATGCGGCTGATCGTCACCAACACGGATTACCTTGGCGCGGCGGTGGGCCTATCCGGCCCGACGGTCGCCCGCAACATCTTCGATCTCTCGTTCATCTCGTCGCTGCCCTACTACTATCTCTTCCTCCTGGTTCTTGCGATCACGCTCTTCATAACCTGGTGGATGACGAACAGCCGGATGGGATTCTATCTGCGTGCGATCAAGGATTCCGAGCGTGCCGCGCGCTCGCTCGGTGCGCCCGCGAGTCGCACGAAACTTTACGCGTTCATGCTGAGCGCGGCGCTGACGAGCGTCGCCGGGGCGCTCTATGCGATGATGTTCGGTTTCGTCGACCCCGAGTCCGGCCTCGGCATCCTGATCTCCGTGAAGATCCTGATCATGGCCGCGCTCGGCGGGGCAGGGCTGCTGTTCGGTCCGCTGGTCGGCGCCGCAATCCTCGTGCCGCTGGAGGAAATCTCCAACAGCGTGCTTGGCGGCAAGGGCGCAGGCCTCACCTTCGTGGTCTATGGCGCGATCATCGTGCTGATCGCGCGCTTTCAGCCCGGCGGCATCTTGAGCCTTTTCAAGCGCCGGCCCAAGCCGGGAAGCGAAGCGGGAGCGCCTCATGCTCCTTGAAGCGCGCGGCATCACAAAGGCCTTCGGCAGCTTCAAGGCGGTCGACGATGCCTCCGTGACGCTAGAGCAGGGCGATATCCTCGGCCTAATCGGGCCGAACGGCGCCGGCAAGTCGACCTTCTTCAACTGCCTTACCGGCGATCTCAGGACGACCGCAGGCCACGTCCTGTTCGAAGGCCGCGATATCACCGATCTCGCGCCGGAGCGGCGCGCGCAGCTCGGGCTCGCGCGCACCTTCCAGGTGCCGCAGACGTTCGAGGGCATGACGGTGCTCGAGAACGTCATGATCGGCGCGTTCCTGCGTACCAAGCCTCGCGCCGAAGCCGAGGCCAAGGCGCGCGCGGTGCTGGAGCGGGTCGGGATGATCAGGCTAGCGGATGCGCCGGCGCGCTCGCTCGGCACGCCCGGCCGCAAGCGCCTGGAGATTGCCCGTGCGCTTGCCACCGAGCCGAAGCTGCTGCTGCTCGATGAAGCGATGGCGGGTCTCAATGCGCATGAGGTCAGGCTCGCAATCGATCTGGTGCGCGACATCCACCGCGCCGGCATCACGCTTGTCATCGTCGAGCACATCATGGAAGTGATCATGTCGCTGGCGAGCCGGGTGATGGTGTTTCACCAGGGCAAGGAGATCGCCCGCGGCAGCCCGCATGAGGTAACGGCGAACCCGGCGGTGATCGCGGCCTATCTCGGTACGCGTGCCGCCAAAGCGGCTGCCGGCCACACGCCGATCGAACTGATGGGCGGCCCCACATGAGCGGGCTTCTGCTTCGGATCGAGCACCTCGAAGTGCGCTATGGCGACCTGATCGGCGTGTCCGACGTATCGCTGGAAGTCCCCAAGGGCAGCATCGTCGCGCTGCTCGGCTCCAATGGCGGCGGCAAGACCACGACGCTGAACGCGATCGCAGGCCTGATCCCGGTACATTCAGGCACGATCAGCTTTCGCGGCGAGGCAATCGCGGGCCAACGGGCCTTTGCGATCGTGCGCAAGGGGCTTGCGCTGTCCCCGGAGGGCTGGCGGCTGTTCGTGCAGCAGAGCGTCGAGAACAATCTCCTGCTCGGCACGACGCCGTTGCACGACAAGTCGCGCAAGGCGGCGCTGCTCGAGCGTGTCTACGAGATCTTTCCGCGGCTCAAGGAACGCCGCAACCAGCGAGCGGGCACCATGTCGGGCGGCGAGCGGCAGATGCTCGCGGTCGGCCGCGCGCTGATGAGCGACCCGAAACTGTTGATGCTGGACGAGCCGTCGCTCGGGCTGGCGCCGGCGGTCGTGGAGTCCATGTACGAAACCTTCGGCCGCCTGCATCGCGAGGGCCTGACCATCCTGCTCGCCGAGCAGTCGATCGAGCTTGCCCTCGAAGTCTCCGATTTCGCAACCGTCTTGCAGGTGGGCAGAAGCGTCTTGTCCGGCACCGCGACGGCGCTGGCGAACGATCCGCAGGTGCAGAAGGCCTATCTGGGGGCAGGGTGAGACGGACGCGGCCCGTTACTTGATCTTGTCGTAGGCGGCCGCAAAATCGGTGAGCGGCATCGGGATGTTGATGGTCTCCTTGGACATGTTCTGGAAGGAGACCTTCAACTGCTTGCCGGATTTCAGCGCCGCAAGCAGGTCCGCGGAAATCGGCGTCGAGACGTAGCAGCCGCGATTCTCGCAGGTCTGGATCGGCAGGTCGACCGTCTTGCCCTCGTCGACCTGGAGCTTGGCGCCGACGGGGATATTGAGGCCGAGTGGCAGCTGGATCAGCGCCGTGGGTACGCGTGTGTCGGCGGGCACGCGGATGTTGATCAGCACGATGAGCTGTCCCGTCTTGGTCAGCACCGCGTTCTGCTCGATCGCGCATTCCAGCGGCGCCTCGCGGCTCGCGCTGGTGCAGCGCGCGGCCCAGCCTGCTTGCGGCGCCGGCGCAACGTCGGCCTGCGGCTGCGCGGCGGGAGCCGCGGGCTGTGCGGCCTGGGGCGGAGCAGCCTTGGATTTGGTGCCCTGGGCGTGAGCGGATCCGCTCCACAGCAAGGCAACCGAAAGGAGGGCGGCAAGATTGGAGCGCATGGACATGAAATATCGCTTTGGCTTGAAAGGAGGGAAACGTGCCGGAATTGGAATTGCGACGCCTGCTTACTCGGCCGCTTCCTTGACCGCGCCGTGTTCGGTCGTCTCGGGTTCGCTCTGCTTGGAACGGCCCCAGCCGGAGAACCAGTTGGAGAGCTCGTCGAGATAGAGATAGACCACGGGCGTCGTGAACAGGGTCAGGGCCTGGCTGACGATCAAGCCGCCGACCATGGCATAGCCGAGCGGCTGGCGGATTTCGGCGCCGGTGCCGTGCCCGAGCATCAACGGCACGCCGCCGAGAAGGGCCGCCATCGTCGTCATCATGATGGGGCGGAAGCGGAGCAGCGCGGCCTGGCGGATCGATTCCGCCGGCGTCTTGTGCTCATCGCGTTCGGCCGCGATCGCGAAGTCGACCATCATGATGCCGTTCTTCTTCACGATGCCGATCAGCAGGATGATGCCGATCAGCGCGATCAAGCTGAAGTCGAACCCGGCCGCCATCAGGATCGCGAGTGCGCCGACGCCGGCCGAAGGCAGGGTCGAGAGAATCGTGATCGGGTGGATGTAGCTCTCGTAGAGAATGCCGAGGATCAGATAGACCACGACGAGGGCTGCCAGGATCAGCAGCGGCACGGTGCCGAGCGACTGCTGGAAGGCCTGCGCGGTGCCCTGGAAGCTCGAATTCAGCGTCGCCGGCGCGCCGAGATCGGCCATCGCTTTCTGCACGGCTTCCGTGGCCTGTCCCAGCGCCATGCCCTGTGCGAGGTTGAAGCTGATCGTGATCGCCGGGAATTGGCCCTGATGGCTGATCGAGAGCGGGCGCACCGGATCGGTGGTCCAGGTCGCAAACGTCGAGAGCGGTACCTGGTCGCCCGTTAGCGGCGATTTCAGGTACAGCTTGTTCAGGCTGTCGAGGTTACCCTGCATCTCCGGCAGGATCTCCAGGATCACGTGATAGCTGTTGAGCTGCGTGAAGTACTGGGTGACCTGGCGCTGGCCGAACGCGTCGTAGAGCGTGTCGTCGATCAACTGCGGCTGGATGCCGTAGCGCGAGGCGGTGTCGCGATTGATCTTGAGCTGAACCGTGGTGCCCTGGGTCTGCTGGTCGGTCGCGACATCGCGTAGCTCCGGCAGCGTCTGCATCTTGGCGAGGATTCGGGGCGCCCAGTCATTGAGTTCGCCGAGGTCGGCGTCCTGCAACGTGAATTCGAATTGGGTGCGCGTCGGCCGGCCGCCGAGTCGAACGTCCTGGGCTGCCTGCATGTAGAGGCGAGCGCCTTCAACCTTGTCGAACTTCGGACGCAGCCGCGCAATGATCTGCTGCGCCGAGGCCTCGCGCTCGTTGCGGGGCTTCAGCGTAATGAACAGGTTGCCGTTGTTGCCGGCCCGGCCGCTGCCGCCGATCGCCATGGCGACGCTGGCGACGTCGGGATCGGCCATGATGATCTTGCCGAGTTCCTCCTGCCGCCGCACCATGTCCTTGAAGGAGATGTCCTGCGAGGCTTCGGAGGTCGCCGTGATCAGGCCGACGTCCTGCTGCGGGAAGAAACCCTTCGGGATCAGAATGAACAGATAGACCGACAGGGCGAGCGTGGCGAAGAAGATCGTGAGCGTGGTGCGGCGCCAGCTCAAGGCGAGGTCGAGAATGTGTTCATAGCCGCGCAGCATCGCGTCAAAGGCGCGTTCGCTCCATTGATAGAAGCGGCCGTGCTTCACCTCGCCATGGGCGCGCAGGAAGCGCGAGGCCATCATCGGGGTCAGCGTCAGCGACACGAACATCGAGACGAAGATCGTCATCGCGAGCACGACGGCGAATTCGCGGAACAGGCGGCCGATGATGCCGCCCATCAGCAGCAGCGGGATCAGCACCGCGACCAGCGAGATGCTGATCGACACGATGGTGAAGCCGATCTCCTTGGCGCCCTTGTAGGCGGCGGCGAGGGGAGAATCGCCGTTCTCGATGTAGCGCGTGATGTTTTCGAGCATCACGATGGCGTCGTCGACGACGAATCCGACCGCGATCGTGAGGGCCATCAGCGACAGATTGTCGAGCGAATAGCCGAACACCCACATCAGGGCGCATGCGCCGAGCAGCGCCAGCGGAACCGTGACGGTGGGAATGACGGTCGCCCAGAAGCTGCGCAGGAAGATAAAGATGACCATGACCACCAGGACGATGGTCAAAAGCAGCGTGAACTGGACGTCCTCGACCGCGGCGCGGATGGTCGTGGTGCGGTCGCTGATCAGCTCGATCTTGATCGCCGGCGGGATCGCGGCCACCAGCCGGGGCAGGGTTGCCTTGATCCGGTCGACCGTCTCGATGACGTTGGCGCCGGGCTGCTTGAACACCACCAGGAACACGCCGCGCTTGCCGTTGGCCCAGGCCGCCTGCTTGGCGTCCTCGGGACCGGTGACGGCCTGGCCGATATCGCGGATTCGCAGCGGCCCGCCGTTGCGATAGGCGATGATGACGTCGTTCCAGTCCTTGGACTGGAGCAGCTGGTCGTTGGCGTAGATGGTATAGGCCCGTTTCTCGCCGTCGATATTGCCCTTGGGGCTGTCGACCGTCGTGATCGCGATCTGGCTGCGCACGTCTTCCAGCGACAGGCCCTTGGCCACCAGCTTCGCCGGATCGATCTGCACGCGAACCGACGGCTTCTGCTGGCCGCCGATGAACACCTGCGCCACGCCGGAGATCTGGCTGATCTGCTGGGCGAGCTGGGCGTCAACTGCGTCACTGACGGTGGTCAGCGGCAGCGTCTCGGACGTCGCCGACAGCAGGAGGATCGGCGAGTCCGCCGGGTTGACCTTGCGATAGGTTGGCGGCGAGGGCAGGTTTTTCGGCAACTGGCCGCTGGCCGCGTTGATGGCGCCCTGCACGTCGTTGGCGGCGCCGTCGATGCTGCGATTGAGGTCGAACTGGATGGTGATCGAGGCTGTGCCCAGATAGCTCGTCGATGTCATCTGGGCGATGCCGGGAATCTGCGCGAATTGGCGCTCCAGCGGCTGGGCGACCGAGGAGGCCATCGTCTCCGGGCTGCCGCCGGGCAGGTTCGCGGTGATCTGGATGGTCGGGAAGTCGACCTGCGGCAGCGGCGCGACCGGCAGCAGGGGGTAGGCGACGAGGCCGACAAAGAGAATGCCGGCCATCAGCAGCGATGTGCCGATGGGATAACGGATGAAAGGTGCCGAAATCCCGCCGTCGTTCATTCCTGTCGAACCTTGTTCTGGCCCGGAGTCGAACTTGCGACCGCCGTAGAGACGAGGCTTCCAGGCTGCACCTTGAACTGACCGCCGGTGATCACTTGTTGTCCCGGGCTAAGTCCTTCATCGATCACCGAGCGTCCATCGATGGAGTAGCTGACCTTGAGCTTGCGCAGTTCAGCCTTGTTCTCCTGATTGACCGTATAGGCGTAGAGACCGTTGGTCGAATGCTGGACCGCGTCGTCGGGGACCACGGTAGCGTCCTTCAGCGTCCGCACCAGAAGGCGCGTCGAGACCGATTGGCCCGGCCACAGCGTGTGGTCCTTGTTGTCGAACACCGCCTTCAGCCGAATAGTCCCGCTGCTCGTGTCGACCTGGTTATTGATGACGGCGAGCTTGCCCTCAGCGAGCGTCTTCTTGCCGTCGGTCGTCAGCGCGATCACCTTGAGCGCGCCGGCCTTCTGGCCCTCATTAATATAAGGCAACTGGTCCTCGGGCGCAGTGAAGATCACCGTGATCGGTTCGATCTGGGCAATGGAGACGATCGCCGTCTGGCTGGAGGCGTTGACGATGTTGCCGATATCGACCTGGCGCAGGCCCGCGACGCCCGTGATTGGCGACTTGACCTGGGTGTAGTCGAGCTGGGTCTGGGCATTGGAGATCGCGGCCTCGTCGGCTGCGATCTGCGCGGTGAGCTGGGCGACGGTGGAGCGCTGGGTGTCGGTCTGCTGCCGGGTCGCGAATTCACCGAGCTTGGTATAGCGCTGGAGGTCGAGATTGGCGTTGGCGAGGTTCGCCTCGTCCTGCTGCTTCTTGGCCTTGGCCTGGTCGAGCACGGCCTGGAAGGGGCGGGGATCGATCTCGACCAGAAGGTCGCCCTGGTTGACGATCTGGCCCTCGGTGAAGGCGATCTTGTCGATCTGGCCGTCCACCCGGGTCCGGACCTGCACGGTATTGAAGCCCTGAACCGTCCCGAGCCCGGTCAGATAGACCGGGAAATCAGCCTGCTGGACCGGTGCGATGGTGACAGGAACTGCGACCGGCCGCGGCGGGCCTTTCTGCGCGGTCTGGGTCTTGGCGGCGTCCGGACCATAGAAGCGTTGCCAGCCGAAGTAGCCTGCCACGGCCACGGCTGCGATGAGGGAAAACCACAGAATCGGCCGCGACTTTTTCATATCGGCTTCGTATCGGCTCGCTTGCCCAAAGGTTGAATTATGGGTCTCTGAAAGAGTTCCGGCGGCAGCCTGTATAATACACGCCAAGTTCCAGTGTAAACAACACTGTCGCTTGAGAATCCTAAACAATCGGAAAGCTTTGCATCCGATCCGGGCTGCGTGCGCACATCGTGAACAGCCGTTCTCTTGGGCAGCCTGTTGGGCACCAGCATCGATCAACGTGCAAAGGTTTCGCGATGCTCGCACGCCGCGTGCGCAATCCGAAGCGGCGCTGACGGGCCAAGACCTTCGGATGCAGTCGCGCCGTCCGAGCCAGAACGGTTCTAAATTGATTGCGCCGTGTTTCCGTTGTCAGCCCATGCGACGTCGTCCATATCAGCGCCCGCACAACGGGAGCGCATGATGGACGAACTGAACGGCAAGATGATCGCATGTCAGATTCTGATCACGGGCCTGATCGCGCGCGTCGCCAACGAGCAGGGCGATCCCTTGCGCTTCCTGACCGACTTTCGCGACGAGATCAAAGCCGTCGTGAAGGGCGTCAACATCGCCGGCATGGACAACACCGATGGCGTCCGTTCGGTCGCACAAGCGACCGTCGACGAGTTGTTCTCGCTGATGAAGCCGCCGAGCAGCGATTGATGCTGCAAACTCCGAGATCACGAGGCGCAGTTTTTCAGTTCTTTAGAACGCTTACAAACTAGCTCCTTAGAACGATTTCAAACTCCAGATTAGAATCGTTTTGATCTGGAAGTATTCAAAGCGTTCTCACGGGTTGCCCGCATTGACCACATATTTTGTGGCCGATACCAACGCCCAACGTTCATCGCGAATGACGCGCATGAGCGATCATGAAAATGGGGCGTGTGGTAATGGGGCAGGTGGTTGCACCGAAGTCGCTGCGATCGTTCGCGGCAATCGATTTCATCGACGAAAGGTTCGAAGGCGGCTCTGGCAAGGCGGCATCAGCCGTTGCCGGATTGATCGCGGTGGCATCGTTCTCGGGCGCCGCCGAGGCGCAGCAGTCGAATCTTCCCCCCGTCAGCGTCGATGCGCCAGTCGAGCGCCCGCGGCCTGCCGCCTCGAAGCCATCGCCGGAGCAGATTCGTGCGCGCAATGCGCTTCGCCGCGCGGCGCAGCGCGAGCAGGCGCAACAGACCGCAGCTGCGCCGTCCCAGAGCGCAGGTGCGCCGGACCGCGATCCCTATGCCGATCCGGCAGCTCCCTACAAGGTCGATCACGTGCAGGCCTCGGGCAAGTTTCCCGAGCCGATTCTGAACACGCCGAAGACCATCACCGTGCTCAGCAAGGAAGTGCTCGAGGACAAGAACGCCACGACGCTGAAGGAGATAGGTCGCTCCACCGCCGGCGTGACGCTGGGCTCCGGCGAGGGCGGCAACGCATTCGGCGATCGCTTCTTCATCCGCGGCTTCGATGCGCGCAACGACGTCTTCATCGACGGCATTCGCGATCCCGCCGTTAGCATCCGCGAGAACTTCTTCACCGAGCAGATCGAGATCCTGCGCGGACCGGCTTCGTCCTATGCCGGTCGTGGCACTGCGGGCGGCGCCATCAACATCGTCACGAAGCAGGCCGGCGACGCGAACTTCAAGCGGATGGATACCGAGTTCGGCACCGACATGACCAAGCGCGTTACGCTCGACGTCAACCAGGTCATCGACCCGACTTTCTCGGTCCGCACCGGCGGCCTGTTCCAGGATGCCAACGTCGCCGGCCGCAATTACGTGACCGACAATCGTTGGGGTACCTTCGTCTCGACCAAGTACACCCCGACCAACGACATCAAGATCACGACGAACTACGTCCACACCGATCTCAGCGGTTTGCCGGATTTCGGCGTGCCCTACTACAAGCAGGGCAATGTGCCGGTCACCGAGGCTGGCATTCCGCGCCAGAACTGGTACGGCTTCGTCAACCGCGACTTCCAGACCGCGCGGCAGGACTTCGGCACCGGCACGATCGAGTACAAGGTCAACGAAGCCATCACGCTGAGCAGCAAGGTTCGCGGCGAGCACTCGCTGCTGAACTATATCGGCACGCTGCCGCAGAACCCGAATACGACCAACGTCAATCCGCTGCTCTGGACGACCACGGCCAGTGCGCAGAGCCGCTACCAGAACGTGGATGTGTGGGCCAACCAGAACGAGGCCACGTTCAAGCTCGACACCGGTGGGGTCAAGCACACCGCGGTGTTCGGCGTCGAATATGCGAACGAAAACATCTCGATCGACCGTTACACCGGTCTCTCCTCGGAACTGTTCGGCGGCGGCTCAACGAGCAACGGCGCCGTCCAGAACGTCAATCTCTATTCCCCTCAGTACACTTTTCTCTCGGGCTTCGGCACGCCGTCGCTGGTTGGAAACCCGACGCGTTATGGTGTCAACACCAGCAGCGTCTACGCCATGGACACCGCGAACTGGCAGGACACCATCATCGTCAATGGCGGTGTCCGCTATGATGGCTACAGCCAAAGCTCTTCGACAAACTCGGCTTATCTCAAGCAGAATGCCGATCTCGTCAATTACAACGTAGGCCTGCTCTACAAGCCGATGTCGATCGGCAGCATCTACGCGGCCTATGCGACCTCGGCCAATCCGTTCGGGTCGGAGCTTGACGCAACCGGCACCGATTACGGTGGCGTTCCGGCTAACACGGCTATTCTGCTCGGCCCCGAGCTCAACAAGGCGGCCGAAATCGGCACCAAATGGGAACTCGCCGACCGCCATCTGCTCGTGACGGGTGCACTGTTCCAGACCACGAAGGACAACGCCCGCGAGACCGTCAACGGCCTGCTGACTTCGGGCGCGGCCTACCGCATCCAGGGCATCGACATCGAGGCCGAGGGCAAGATCACGGACCGCTGGAGCATCTTCGGCGGCCTGGTGCTGATGCAGTCGAAGGTCACGCAGAGCGGCATCGCCTCCAACATTGGCCTCCAGCTGGCTAACGTCGCCCACCAGTCGTTCAGCATGCTCACCAAGTACAAGTTCGACGACGGTTGGGAGCTCGGCGGGCAGGCGGTGTATCGTTCCAAGGTCTATGGCGGCACGTTTGCGGCCAACACCGGCAACGAACTGCCGAGCTACTGGCGCTTCGACGCGTTCGTCGAAAAGAAGATCGACAAGAACTGGACCATGAAGCTCTACGCGCAGAACCTGACCAACAAGCTCTACTATGACACGCTTTATCGCAGCGCCGTGCCGTTCGTGGCCGTCGCGCCGGGACGGGCGTTCTATCTGGTCACGACGGCCAAGTTCTGATCATGCTGACCTGCATACCCGGCGTCTTGAGCAAGGATGATGTGGCGGAGTTCCGCCGCATCATGGATGCGAGCGAGTGGGAAGACGGCCGTTCGACGGCGGGTGCGCAGTCGGCGATGGTCAAGCGCAATGAGCAATTGCCGCCGGACAGCGACGTCGCGCGCAAGCTCGGCAACCGCATCATCTCGGCGCTGACGTCGAACCCGCGCTTCCTGGCGGCGGCGATCCCGCTCCAGATCTTCCCGCCGCTGTTCAACCGCTATGCGGCGAGCGGCGGGCACCATTTCGGTCTGCACGTCGACAACGCGATCCGCGGCGATCGCCTGACCGGCCTTCGCATCCGCACCGACCTGTCGGTCACGCTGTTCCTCGCCGAACCGGAGGAATATGACGGTGGCGAACTCGTGATCGAGGACACCTACGGTTCGCACGAAGTTAAGTTGCCGGCCGGCGACTGCGTGCTGTACCCCTCGACCAGCCTGCATCTCGTCACGCCGGTGACGCGGGGCGCGCGGGTGGCGTCTTTTTTCTGGCTGCAGAGCATGGTACGGGATGATCAAGCCCGCAGCCTGATCTTTGACCTCGATACCGCCGTTCAGGCGCTGGCGCAGCGGCTTGGACGCGACGACCCCGAAACGGTCAAATTGACGGGTATCTATCACAACCTCATTCGCTACTGGGCCGAAGTATGAAGACCACAACTTTCCGAGCGAGCCTTTGCCGAGCAAGCCTTGCCGCAGCCGTGATGCTCGCGGTGATCGCCCTCGCAGTCCCCGTTTCGGCACAGCAGCAGGCGGCAACGCCGCCAGCCACATCGCAGCCGGCCGCCACTCCGGCGGCGCCACCAGCCGCAGCGCCTGCGGCGACGGCTGCCCCCATGGCGCCTGCGGCCGAGGCTGCTGCGTCGACTGATGCCGGCCGCACGCTGAAATCGACTGCGCCTGTGATGAAGGAGCTGTCGCCCTGGGTGATGTTCATGTCGGCGGACATCATCGTCAAGGCGGTGATGATCGGGCTCGCCTTCGCCTCCCTCGTCACCTGGACCATCTTCATCGCGAAATCGATCGAGCTGACGCTGGCACAGGGCAGGGTGCGCGCGGCTCTGAAGAAGATCGCCGACGCACGCTCGCTGGCAGAGGCCCAGTTTGCGCTTGGTGCCAAGGAAGGCATCCTGCCGTCATTCCTTGCGGCAGCACTGCGAGAGGCGCGGGCGTCCGCGGGGATTTCCAGCGACGCCGGCATCAAGGAACGCGCCGCCTCGAGCTTTGCCGAGATCGCCCGCGCGGAGTCGCGGCGGATCCGGATCGGCATGGGCGTGCTTGCGACCATCGGCGCCACGTCGCCCTTCGTCGGCCTGTTCGGCACCGTCTGGGGCATCATGAACAGCTTCATCGGCATCTCGAAGTCGCAGACGACGAACCTTGCGGTCGTCGCGCCCGGCATCGCCGAAGCGCTGCTTGCGACCGCGATCGGCCTCGTCGCGGCGATCCCCGCCGTCATCATCTACAATCATTTCGCGCGCATGACGAAGGGCTATCTCGAGCTCGTCAGCCGCGCCTCGGGTGCGGCGGCGCGGCTGCTCTCGCGCGACCTCGACCGCAGCCACGGCAGCGTTCATTCGCGCACAGCGGCGGAGTAGGCGATGGGCGCTTCGATCGCAGACAACGATCTCGATGACGATGCGGACTTCTCCGAGACGCATGAGATCAACGTCACGCCGTTCATCGACGTCATGCTGGTGCTGCTGATCATCTTCATGGTTGCGGCGCCTTTGTCGACGGTTGATCTGCCGGTCGATCTGCCGACCTCCACTGCCACACCGCAGAAGAAGCCGGACAAGCCGACCTATGTCAGCATCAAGTCCGATTTGACGCTTGCCATCGGGGAGAACCCGGTCACGCGTGCCAACCTGGCCGCCTCGCTCGACGGCCTGTCGGACATGGGCAAGGATAAGTACGTTTTCCTGCGCGCCGATCGCACGGTACCTTATGGCGAACTGATGGGCGTGATGGAGTTGTTGCGCTCGGGTGGCTACTCCAAGGTGAAGCTGGTGACGCTTGAAGGTGTCCCGGCCTCTCCGGGGGCGCCCGCGGCAGACTCTGCGAAGCCCTAGAGGCTGTTCTTATGTCCGGTTTCGAGACCGAACCAAAACCATCCCGGCGGCTGTGGGTTCTGGCCGCGGTGGCGGCGCTTGCGCTCCACCTGGGAGGTGCGGCGTTGGCGCTCGCGCATTTGCGGACGGATGGTGGCGACGATGGTCTGGGTGCGGCCGGTGCGGAATTCGCCGTCGAGATGGCTTCGCCCGATGCGCCCGAGTCCGAACTTCCGCCCGGACCTGACACCGATGCCTCGCAGGAACAGCGGGCGATACCCGAACAAAAGGCCGAGGTGAAGGAAACGGAGCTTCCCAAGGACCAGCACCAGGACGTCGACGATGCCGACCGGATCGTCACCGACAACAACGCGAAAAAGCCGGACGACGAGAGCCAGAAGGTAGCGGCCATCGAGACCCCGGCTGCCGAGGCATCGCCGCAATCGGTAGCCACGGCGCGGCAGAAGCTCGATGAGGCTGCGCGCGAGGCCGAGAAGGCCGTGGCGCCGGTGCTCGGGATCGGCAAGGACATCCTGAAGCTGACTGCCGACTGGAACCGCAAGATCAGTGCGCATTTCAAGCTGCACCAGGTCTACCCGGAGGGGAAGGAGCCCAAGTCCCAGAAGGTCAAGGTCACCCTGGTCCTCAACCGCAAAGGCAACGTGCTTTCGGTCGATGTGGTGGAGTCCTCGGGAGACGATGCCTTCGATGCGGCGGCGGTCTCGATGATCCGTCGCTCGGATCCCGTGCCGCAACCGCCGGCAGGACTGACGGATGAAAAGTTCGAGCGCACGCTCGACGTCACCTTCCCGCCGCGCGAGACGAAGAAGAAATCGGCTCAGCGCCAGTAATAGCGGATCGCGACGTAGACCACGACCAGGCAGGCGAAGATCAGCGCCACCGGCAGCGGCCGCTTCTCGGTTCCGCCGAACGCCGTCACCCCGAACGTGCCGGCTTTCTTCGGCTTGGGCGGCGGGCGGCGGAAGGCGGTAACATTGTCCTTCACGGGCTCGCTGGCCCGGGGACGAACATCAGGCGGAGTTCCGGCTCCGCCCATTTCGGCATAGTACGCCTTGTAGACCGAGGTGATGGTGGCCTCGGTGGCCTCGTCCTCATTCGTCTGCTCCAGCAGCTTCTTGTAGCTCGCGAGGAACTCCTGGGCTTCCGGAGGCAGCGCAGACAACCCGTTGAGCTTGGCCATCATCTTCCAGGTGGCGAAATCGGCGCGGGCGCGGGTGTCGGCTCGTCGCGCGATCAGCATGTCGGCAGCTTTGACCAAGTTGGCCTCGGGCCCTTCGGGTTCTCTGGTTCGTCCTGGTTCAACTACGCGTTGCCGGTCAGGAAGAGAACGGCCTTAATCACATATCCGGTCAACGTTCCCAGTATTGCCGAGATAACATCAAGATTTAGACCGAACTGCGAACCCGCAAGGGGGAGCAGGATCAGGATGGCGATCAGGATCAGCATCCCGAACGGCTCGAGCCGGGCCAGCGGCAGAGCGAGCGGCCGCGGGAGGAGCCCGACCGCAACCCGGCCGCCGTCCAGCGGCGGTATCGGCATCATGTTGAAAACGGCCAGCACCGCATTGATCAGGAGCGAATTCCTGAGGTTGTCGAAGATCCATTGCGCCGAACCTGCCGGCGCGAAAGGCAGGGCGTGGAGTGCCAGGCCCGCCAGCAGCGCGAGCAGGATGTTGGTCGCGGGGCCGGCCAGCGCCACCCAGACCATGTCGAGCTTCGGATTGTTGAGATTGCGAAAGTTCACCGGTACCGGCTTGGCATAGCCGAACAGGAACGGCGAATGCGCAAACAGCAGCATCGCCGGCAGGATCAGGGTGCCGAACGGATCGATATGCCGGAGCGGGTTGAAGCTGACCCGGCCGAGCTTCCAGGCGGTATCGTCGCCAAGACGGTGCGCGACGAAGCCATGCGCGGCCTCGTGGAAGGTGATGGCGATCACCAGCGGCAGCACCCAGACGGAGAGGTCGTAGAGGGAGATGTTCACGCGCGCCGCCTTGGTTCATGCATCCGGCGCACGCTAGCATGGATTCGGTGACCTTCAGGCTACCGGGATCGTTCCCTCGTACTGCGTCAGGCCGTCGTCGATGCAGACCCAGCCCATCTTCTCCGACACCCAGATGTGTTCGGTCGGGGCAAAGGCATTGCGATCGTCGAAAGTGGCCAGCGCGACACCGGTCGCAGTGCCGTTGGTGCGGCGGGAGAACAGCCGCGTGCCGCAGGACTTGCAGAACACGCGCTCGATGGCCGGAGATGTCGGATAGAACGCGGTCTCGCCCTCGACTGTCAGCGCGCGCGGCTCGAACAGCGCGCGGGCATAGAACGGCGAGCCCATCGCCTTCTGGCAGAGGCGGCAATGGCAGACGCGGACGTTAAGCGGCTCGCCCTCCGTCTTGAAGCGAACCGCGCCGCACAGGCATCCGCCTTCTCTGGTCATGACGCCCTCAATAGGTGGCGCGCCCGCCGGAGATATCGAACACCGCACCGGTCGAAAACCCGCAGTCTTCCGATGCGAGCCAGGCGACCATCGCGGCGAGTTCCTCCACCAGCACGAAGCGGCCCTTCGGGATCTTCGACAGCATGAAATCGATGTGCTGCTGCGTCAGCTGTTCAAAGATCGCGGTCTTCGCGGCCGCCGGCGTCACGGCGTTCACCAGGATGTCGTGCGCGGCAAGCTCCTTGCCGAGTGACTTCGTCAGCGCGATCAGGCCGGCCTTGGAGGCCGAGTAGTGCGCCGCGTTCGGATTGCCTTCCTTGCCTGCGATGGATGCGATGTTCACGATCCGCCCGTATTTCTGCTTGAGCATCGTCGGCACGATCGCCTTGCAGCAGATGAAGGGGCCGTCGAGGTTGATGCGCAGCACCTTGCGCCATTCCTCGAGGTCGGTCTCCCAGACCGTCTTGTTGATGCCGGCGATGCCGGCATTGTTGA
>NZ_JBBIAM010000046.1:42500-65959 GCF_054185185.1 Bradyrhizobium sp. UFLA05-153 | reverse complement strand
GATGTGTATAAGAGACAGGATTTGGATCGGACCAAGACGCCCTAGGTGCAGTTGGTGAACCATATGATTCGCGCAACCGGTCTATTTCCCTATCTGCAACTTGCCAGCGCGTCGTGGGATCAGAAATACGTGCATCGCGCATTTGAGGTCGACGTTGGCCGCCGATTGGCAACCCTGCACCGCGAGCAATCCACCGTCCTCGCCAGACTCATGAACGGGAAGAGCATCGCGGTAAGCGCCCCAACGAGCTTCGGCAAGAGCTTCATCATCGACGCATTTATAGCCGCGAAGCATCCCGGTACGGTTGTCATCATCGTTCCGACAATCGCGTTAATGGACGAAACGCGAAGGCGGCTATAGATTCGCGAATTCGACTGTCAATCGGCGTCCGAAATTGCATTTCGATTCCAACCGAGGGCTATCACGTCGCGCTATTCGATTACGAAGCTAAATCTTGCCGCCAAGATTGGGCCACGATCATCGCGAACTTCAACTGCCATTCGATGCTGCGACCTGTCTCTGCCCCATTCGCGGGTTATCTCCGAAAGCGCAGCGGTCGCCTCCTGCCGCGCAGACTCGATGTCCGGCAGCTCTACCTTCATCGTCACGGATGAATTGGCTGCCGTCGCGGATATCAAAAAAGTATCTCTTCATTGCAACCGGCTCACGAGGGACCATCGAACAACTCTTGCAGTTCCAGATGATCTGCCTGCGTCCTTCTCTGCTGCATGGCCGAGCGACAATCATTTCCTGCAGCGTGAAAGGCAGTCAGTATGTTGGCTTGAGGTCAAGGCAAAGGCGAGCCGGCTAGAGCAAAGCAGCGCAATGCCAGCCGCAGTCAGTGCCAGGAGACTTCACGAGACAAGGTCGTGATGGGGCATGCAACGCTCGCGATTACGTCACAGAGCGAGAGCAGCACTCCTTGCCGTCGCCGCTCGACCGGCCGACGCATAGATTACTATTTGAATCGAGTGCACTATTCCTGCTGTTACTATGAGTAAATGCATTTTTCCGGCACGATCACGGGGCCGCTCGCCGCCTTGCGGCAAAAAAGGCGCAAAGGATTATAGGACTGAGATGCTTGAGCTGCTGCGTTTTGTAGGCAGCCTAACCCTGGGTCTGAATGCCGGGCATTGCGCGCCAATTCCCTGAGCTTACCCGACTTCTCGATCAGTCATCCGAGGTTTAAGGCGCGTTGCCGAGCGGCTGACCTGTACGATCGACGAAGCGTGCCAAGCCACCGGCCAGGGGCGTAAGAAAGTCTACGAGTTGATAGGCGCAGGAAAACTGGACACGAGGTCCGTCGGACGTCGGCGGTTGGTGCTTGTATCTTCACTTCAAGCGCTGCTCCAAGTGAATTGCCCAAGCACCAGCGGAAAAGAGGGGCTCGCGTAAACGGCAATCAGATCGCGGGCCTGTCCCCTTCGCATGCCCGACCAATGCGGCGATCGTGACATCGGTAACTCCCAGATCTTTGCAATTCTTGCAGAGCTATGCCGGAAGGACGTGCGGCGTGATGTCAGAGAGCGGCATATTTCCCAGTATCCTTTTCCCGTGATTGGGGAAGCTGCCGAAGGCGTTGTCGTCGCCCTGGGTGGAGGGAAGCGGGGCGCGCAGCAGGATTGCGGCAGGTCGTGCGCTAAAGCGCGATGAGATTAGGATTAATCACCATCGCACTTTAGGTTGTTGTTTGAGCGTGATGTTTTCGGAAAACCGCTCCGCACTTCCGGATCATGCTCTAGGGCACCGATACTACTGAGCGGCCCACTTACACGCAAATGTATCCGAAATCCGCATAGACGTTTTTGCGCACTTTCACTTCCACGGCAGCTTTGTTTTGACTGTGCCAGCGGAGGCACAGTCTTGAAAATCAAGAGCGTCGAAAATTCCGGGCTTTCGCCTGTAGCTGAAGCAGTCAGTCAGGCGAATGCTTCGGAACAGTCAGTCCTTCGCCTCGCCCGCCTGATCGGAAGACAAATGGCCCGTGACGATATCAAAAATCGTCGATCAGCCTATGCCTCGCCCGAGGAAGAAATCACCCAAATCTAGCCATAGCTTAGCCGACGCTCACCGCACGTCGTCCATTATGTAGCTCTTCGAGTGCGAAGCAAATGGGATGTGAGCGAAGACGGTCATCAGGCGGCGTTGCCTTACTCTGCATAACCTAGTTCGCTCCGGACCTTTCCTCGATGCTGGCGATATCCATTTCCTTATCAAACGTATAGCCGGGTGCGCGCGCATATAAATGCCGCGTTCATTCAATAGTTTGCCGCGACATGGCGCCATGTGTCGGCGCGAAAGGAATGCCAGGGGAAGTCAATGACGCGAGTTGCGCTCTATGCCCGATATTCGTCCGATAATCAACGGGACGCCTCAATCGAAGATCAATTTCGTATCTGCAAAGAGCGCGCAATGCGCGAAAAGTGGACGATCGTCAGCTCCTACAAGGATGCCGCAATTTCCGGTGCGAGCATGATCCTTCGTCCGGGCATCCAAGCCTTGTTGCTGGATGCTCAGAGCCGTGCGTTCGACGTCGTGCTCGCCGAGGCGCTCGATCGCATTAGCCGCGACCAAGCGGACGTGGCAACCCTGTTCAAGCAACTGCGCTTTGCCGGCGTTCCGATCGTCACCTTAGCCGAAGGGGAAATCACCGAGCTTCACGTCGGTCTAAAAGGGACCATGAATGCTCTGTTTCTGAAGGACCTAGCTGCGAAGACGCACCGCGGCTTGCGAGGTCGGGTAGAGGGTGGAAAGTCCGGTGGCGGGCTTTGCTACGGATACCGCGTCATCAAGCGGCTGGACGAGCGCGGAGATCGTATCCGAGGAGACCGAGAGATCGATCCGGCCCAGGCCGGCGTAATCCGGCGCATCTTTCGTGAGTTCGCCGCTGGCATCAGCCCGCGAGCGATCGCCGTGAAGCTCAACGCCGAAGGCGTTGCAGGTCCTGAGACCAAGCTGTGGAACGACACGACGATCCGCGGCCACATCAAGCGCGGCACCGGGATCATCAACAACGAGCTCTACCTGGGTCATCTCGTCTGGAATCGGCTGCACTACGTTAAGGATCCTTCGACGGGGAAACGCATCTCGCGTCTCAATCCGGAATCCGAATGGATCGTGACCAAAGTCCCAGAGCTTCGCATCATCGACGACGAGCTCTGGCAGCTAGTGAAGGCAAAGCAAAGTGAGATCGCCGAAAAATTTATTAATGTGACGGCGGCCGTCCGCGAGCACCACGCGAACAAACGGCTTAACAGTGCTCGCCGCCCAAAGTCGTTATTCTCGGGACTTGTGCTCTGCGGCTTGTGCGATGGCCCGTGTTCGCTCCGCGGCGCTGACCGCTTTGTCTGCTCGGCACATGTCAGCAACGGATCCTGTTCGAACGGCCGCACCTTGGCGCGGAGCGAGCTCGAACAACGCGTGTTGGGCGGGCTGAAGGACCGGTTACTGGCGCCAGACGTGGTCGCAGAAGCGATGCGCGCCTATGCGGAGGAGATGAACCGGCTGAACCGCGAGCGGCGTGCCAGCGGCGATGCTTGGCGTGCTGAACTGGCGAAGGTCGAGAAGCAAATCCACGGAATCATCGAAGCGATCAAGGAGGGCATGTTCCAGCGGTCGATGATCGCAGCGATGGACGCGCTGGAGGCTCGCAAAGCGGAGCTCTCTGCCCTGCTCGCCGAAGCCCCTGCGGATACCCCGGACATTCTCCCGAGCGCCTCGCAACTCTACGGCAAGAAGGTCGCCCACCTCACCGAGGCTTTGAACCGTCCGGAAGACCGGGCCGAGGCCGCCCAGGCTCTTCGTGGCCTGATCGAACGCATCGTTCTCCGCCCAGGTGCCAAGCGCGGCCAAATCGACGCCACGCTTCATGGCGATTTGGGCACCATCCTGAGCTGGACTGCTGCGCGTAACACGGAAAAGGGGGCACAAACCAAAACTCCCGCAGCCTCGGCTGCGGGAGTGTCGGTATCAGTGGTTGCGGGGATAGGATTTGAACCTATGACCTTCAGGTTATGAGCCTGACGAGCTACCGGGCTGCTCCACCCCGCGTTAAACTTTTGCAACGCCCCCCGAAGACGACCTGAGACGGTGAATGCGGACCAGCGCGCGTGGCGTGGCTTGCTTTCGCGTCCCAAAGGCTTCCTTGGAAGGCAACCCCGAGGCAAAGCCCGTCGGGTGCGAGGGCTATGTATCAACCGCCGTCCGCTTTGGAAAGGCCCGGCGGGACGTTTTTTTCGACTTTATGACAGGCCAAATGCACCCGTAACGGGCCGAAAAAGCTAGCACTTGCCATAAGTTCCGCAAAGGGCCAGCCTGTGGCAACAAGATAACGGGGAAACGCCATGTCAACCAGCCGATGGGCGTCGTCGGCGCCTCCGGCAGCGCCAGTCGGGCGAATCGGGCTTTAGGGCCTTCAGCAAGCTGAGGCCCGCATCGTCATTCCGGGGCACGCGTAGCGCGCGCCCGGAATCCATTTCGCAACACGTGACGCGGATGAATGGATTCTCAGATGCGCAATTTCGCATCATAGCTCGATGCTTCGCATCGCCCCGGAATGACAAGAAAAAGAAAACTGCGGGGGGAACAACAATGACTGACACATTCGATTTCGTCGTCGTGGGCGCGGGCTCAGGCGGCTGCGCGGTGGCGGGACGGCTCTCAGAGGACGGGCAGACCTCGGTCGCGCTGCTCGATGCCGGCGGCCGTTGCGACAACTGGGTCGTCACCACGCCCGGCGCGCTGGTGCTGATGGTGGCAGGCACCGTCAACAACTGGGCCTTCAACACCGTGCCGCAGAAGGGGCTGAACGGCCGCATCGGCTATCAGCCGCGCGGCAAGGGGCTCGGCGGCTCCTCCGCGATCAACGCCATGGTCTATATCCGCGGCCACCGCTGGGACTACAACCACTGGGCCTCGCTCGGCAACACCGGCTGGGCCTATGCCGACGTGCTGCCCTATTTCAAACGCTCGGAAGACAACGCCGATTTCGGCGGCGAGTATCACGGCAAGGGCGGCCCGCTCGCGGTCAATCGCTTGCGCTCCGGCAATCCGGTTCAGCAGACCTTCTTGCAGGCCGCGCAGGAAGCGCAATTCCGCATCCGCGAGGATTTCAACGCCGACGATCATGAAGGCCTCGGCATCTACCAGGTGACGCAGAAGAACGGCGAGCGCTGGAGCGCGGCGCGTGCCTATGTTCATCCCCACATGAACCGGCGCGCGAATTTGCGCGTCGAGACAGGGGCGCATGCGATGCGGATCCTGTTCGAGGGCAAGCGTGCTGTCGGCGTCGAATATCGGCAGGGCAAGGAGCTGAAGCAGCTGCGCGCGCGACGCGAGGTGATTTTGGCTGCCGGAGCGTTCCAGTCGCCTCACCTGCTCATGCTGTCAGGCGTCGGCGATGCAGCCGCGCTTCGTGAGCACGGCATCGCGAACGTGCATCATTTACCGGGCGTCGGCCAGAACCTTCAGGACCATCCTGACTTCATCTTCGGCTACATGTCCGACAACCCGAATTTTGCCGGCATCTCGCTGAAGGGCATGCCGCGGCTGATCCGCGCCATCCTGCAATATCGCAAGGAGCGGCGCGGTCCCCTCACCTCCAACTTCGCCGAATGCGGCGGCTTCCTGAAGACGCGGCCCGATCTCGACATCCCCGACATCCAGCTGCATTTCGGCATGGCCATGGTCGACGACCACGGCCGCAAGCGCCACGGCGGCACCGGTTTCTCCTGCCATGTCTGCCTGCTCAGGCCGAAGAGCCGCGGCAGCGTGTCGCTCGCAAGCAGTGATGCGAAGCAGGCCCCGCTGATCGATCCGAATTTTCTCGGCGAGGAAGAAGATCTCGAGAGCATGGTCGCGGGCTTCAAGACCACGCGGCGCCTGATGGAGGCGCCGGCGCTGCGCGCGCTCCAGCAGAAGGATGTCTTCACCGCCGACGTGCGCACCGACGACGACATCCGCAACATTCTGCGCGCCCGCGTGGACACAGTTTATCACCCCGTCGGCACCTGCAAGATGGGCACCGATCCGCTCGCCGTGGTCGATCCAAAGCTCAGGCTGCATGGCCTCGAGGCCCTGCGCGTCGTCGACGCCTCGATCATGCCGACGCTGATCGGCGGCAACACCAACGCACCGACCATCATGATCGGCGAGAAGGCCGCGGATATGATCAGGGCGGAGATGCGGTGACGAACTGCTCTCCCTCTCCCCGTTCTTACGGGGGCGCGACGAGCTTCGCTCGCGCTGGGAGGGTTGGGGTGAGGGGCTGCTTCCGCGATCACAACAACAGACGGCTCGCGGAGGTTCCCCTTCACCCGGATTGCATCTTCGATGCAATCCGGGTGAAGGGAGGCGAAGAAGAATCAACTCAGCAGAAACCCGCCGTCCACCGTCACCACGCTGCCCGTCATGTAGCGCGAGGCCTTTGAGGCCAGCAGCAGGATCGCTCCGTCGAGATCGGACTCGGCGCCGACGCGGCGCTGGGGGATGCGCTTGGCCAGGCGCTCGCCTGCCGGCGTCGACCAGAAATCGTGGTTCATCTCGGTGTCGATATAGCCCGGCGCCAGCGCGTTGACGCGGATGTTTTGCCCCGCAAGCTCCAGCGCCATCGCTCTCGTCGCCTGGATCATGCCGGCCTTGGAGATGGCGTAAGGCGAGACCGCTTTCAACACGCCGGTGCCGAGCACGGAGGCGATGTTGACGATATTGCCTGACTGCTTGCGTGCGATCATTCGTCGCGCCAGCTCGATGCTAAGGAAATAGGCGCCCTTGAGATTGGCGCCGACCACGGCATCCCAGTCCGCTTCCGTCTGCTCGGTCGCGAGCTTCTCGATCGCGATCCCCGCATTGTTGATCAGCACGGTGATGGGACCGAGCGCCGCCTCCGCGGCATCGACCGATTTGGCGATCGACCCCGTATCGGTGACATCGAGCGCGATCGCCGCAGCGCGGCCGCCCTTGCCGCGAATCTCCGCTTCGAGCGCCTTGAGCTTGTTCGTCTGGCGCGCGGCGAGCACGACGGCGGCGCCGTGCGCGGCGAGCACGCGCGCAAACTGGCGCCCCAGGCCCTGGCTCGCGCCGGTAATGAGGATGGTTTCTTTACTGACGTCGAATACGTCTGACATGGCAAGGTTCCAGGGTGTGCCCCCCGCATAGATACAGACGATTTTAGTGATCTGAAACCGGAATGATGGGTTTGCCGTTCACTCGTTCCATGCAGGCAGGGCGCAGCTCATGAACAGTTTCGATCTCGCAGTCTATGCAGCGCTGGCTGTGGCGATAGGATTCGGCTTCAGGACCGGTCTGCTGCGCAGTGCGATGACCATCCTGGCCTATCTCCTGGCTGCACCGATCTCCATCTGGATGGTGTCGCTCATCGCACCCCACGTGGTCGGTGAGAGCGCTTCGCCTCTGCTTCAGGGCTGGGTGTTGTTCTTCGGCGTTTTCGTCGCAACCGGCATGGCGCTTGGACATCTCGGCCGCGCCGCGCTGGACGATGCAGTCGGCGAAGCCGGGCTCGGAGACCGCATAGGCGGCGCAGCGCTCGGAGCCGTGCGGGTCGGCCTCGTCGCGACAACGCTGGTCCTGGTCTTCGATCAATTAGTGCCTGCCAACCGGCAGCCGCCGTTCCTCGTCGGCTCGCAATTGCGCCCGCTGTTCTCCGCTGCCGGACAGATGGGATTCAAGTCCCTGCCGCCTGAAGCCGCGGCCGCCATCGATCGCATCAAGAGGGAGCGGCCCATCTGACGCGGCGTGACCTTCTTCCGCGGGCGCGCCATGCATTTTGGCTACAGCCCGTCTCTTATCAACGGGAGCGAGGTTGGCTACAGTGGTGCCTCCAAACCTGCCTGACATTACGGAGTGAAACAGTGGATCTTGGGATCAAAGGTCGCCGCGCCATCGTCTGCGCATCGAGCAAGGGCCTCGGGCGCGCCTGCGCCATGGCGCTCGCCAACGAGGGCGTGCATGTCACGCTGACCGCACGCGGCGCGGACGCGCTGAAGGCAACGGCCGAGGAGATCCGGAAGGCCAACCCGGGCGTGACGGTCACCGAGATCGTCGGCGACATCACGACGCCGGCCGGGCGCGAGGCCGTGCTGAAGGCCTGCCCCGATCCGGACATCCTGATCAACAATGCCGGCGGCCCGCCGCCCGGCGATTTCCGCAACTGGACCCGCGACGACTGGATCAAGGCGATCGATGCCAACATGCTGACCCCGATCGAGCTGATCAAGGCGACGGTCGACGGCATGATGGCGCGCAAGTTCGGCCGCATCGTCAACATCACTTCGGCCGCCGTGAAGGCGCCGATCGAGATCCTGGGCCTCTCCAACGGCGCACGCGCCGGCCTTACCGGCTTCGTCGCCGGCCTCTCGCGCAAGACGGTGATCAACAACGTCACCATCAACGCCCTGCTGCCGGGCCCCTTCGAGACCGATCGCCTGCGCGGCACGGCGAAGGCCGAAGCCGACAAGCGCGGCATCACGCCGGAGCAGCTTCTGGCCGAGCGCGCAAAGCTCAATCCCGCCGGCCGCTTCGGCGATCCCGGCGAGTTCGGCTACGCCTGCGCCTTCCTATGCGGCGCCAAGGCCGGCTTCATCACCGGGCAGAACATCTTGCTCGACGGCGGTGCGTTCCCCGGGACGATGTAGGCTCTCTTGCCCTCTCCCCTTGTGGGAGAGGGTGCCTCGCGAAGCGAGGCGGGTGAGGGGTCTCTCTCCACGAGTCAGACTGCATCATGTGAGTTCGCGGAGACAACCCCTCATCCGGCGCTTCGCGCCACCTTCTCCCACAAGGGGAGAAGGGACTTCGATCACCGCCGCTTCGTCGGCTCGTCCTCGTCGCGCTCGCTGAAGCCTGACGAATCCGCGCTCGAGCGCTCGTCGGTCCAGTCGACGCCGAACGCGTCGAGGCCATCGGCGAGCAGATCGCCCAGCATCGGCTCACCCAAGAGATAGTGTGCGGTTTCTCGCCGGGGATTTTGATACTCGGTGCGCGCCTCGACGGCACGGGCACGTAGATCCTCCCAATCGTCCGGTCCACCATCGCCACGCCCGAGCCACATCAACGCGACGAGATCGATCTGCTCGTCCTCGTTCAGGGCGGCAATGAAGCTTGTAATCTCGCGGCCGACCGGATCGGAGCCGTTGTCCTGCAGCACGTCGATCGCATCGTCATCCGTTGGATTTGACCCCGAGTCCGGATCGGAGTCGGTCTCCTTGACGTCGTACTCGCGCGCCTTCTCGATCAAGAAGGCGACTTTCTCGGCGGAAATCGCTAGCTCCGGCATGGCTCCCTCCTGGGTTCCCCCGATAACGCCGCATCACAGCGGATGATCCATTGCGGCGGCTGGCGGAAACCCGCAATGTCCGCTCCAACCAGAACAAGAGGACGCGCCGGATGCGGTGGACGGTAGGCCAGGTCAGGATCACCAAATTCGTGGAAATGGAGACGGTCGGCTCGACGCGCTTCATCCTGCCGCTGGCAAGCAATGAGGAAATCCGAAAACTGCCCTGGCTGATCCCGCATTTCGCCACCGAGCAGGGCCGGCTGAAGATGTCGATCCATTCGCTGGTGGTAGAGACGCCGTCGCGCCGCATCGTCGTCGACACCGGCCTCGGCAACGACAAGCAGGGCCGCAACGTCCCGACCTGGAACAACCGCAACACGCCGTTTCTGGAGATGATGACGACGGCGGGCTTTGCGCCAGATAGCATCGATACGGTGCTGTGCACGCATCTCCATGTCGATCATGTCGGCTGGAACACGAGGCTCGATGGCGGCCAATGGGTGCCGAGTTTCCCGAACGCCGGCTACGTTTTCGGCAGAACGGAATACGAGTATTGGCGCGACCACTCGACCGAACCGGACAAGGCGGCCGTGTTCACCGATTCCGTGAAACCCATCGTGGACGCCGGCCTTGCTGAGCTGATCCCGAGCGACCACCGGCTGTGCGAGGAGATCAGCATGATCCCGACTCCCGGCCACAGCCCGGGCCACATGAGCGTCCTGATCCGCTCCGGCGGCGAGCAGGCGTTGCTCGCCGGCGATGCCGCCCACCACCCCTGCCAGATGGCGCATCTCGACTGGTGTTCGACGGTGGATTCCGACCCGCAACAATCAGCCAGGACGCGGCGCGATTTGTTCTCGCGTTTCGCCGATACCGCGACGCTGGTGATCGGCGGGCATTTCTCCGGCGGACACATCAAGCGCGACGGAGACGCGTTCAAGTTCGTGGCGTTACAATCGTAGGGTGGGTTAGCCCCGCGGCTGCGCGAAGCGCAGTCCGCTAGCCGTAACCCACCATTGTCTGCCTCAGCGCAAAGCGAAAGAGGTGGGTCACGCTTCGCTAACCCACCCTGCGATCATCCGAATTGAGAGGGCTGCAATGCACGGGCCCATAGGCGGTTGAAATTCCCGCCGCCCTGTTCCATGAAGCTATTTAACCGACCAGTCCATCCCAGGGAGAGACGAGAATGAAGCTTGTTCGTTATGGTGAAAAAGGTGCAGAAAAGCCCGGCCTGATCGACAAATCCGGCCAGCTGCGCGACCTCTCGGCCCATGTGAAGGACCTGACCGGCGAGGCCTATACGCCGGAGTCCCTGAAGAAGCTCGCAGCGCTCGATCCGGCCTCGCTGCCGGCCGTCGCGGGCAAGTCGCGGTTCGGCGCCCCCGTCACCGGGATCTCGAAATTCGTCGCGATCGGCCTCAACTACAGCGACCACGCCAAGGAGACCGGCGCGGCGATCCCGACCGAGCCGATCATCTTCATGAAGGCCAACACCGCGCTTTCCGGCCCGAACGATCCGGTCGAGAAGCCGCGCGGCTCTACCAAGCTCGACTGGGAGGTCGAGATCGCCGCGATCATCGGTACCCGTGCCAAATACGTCTCTGAAGCCGATGCGCTCAATTACGTCGCCGGCTATTGCGTCTGCAACGACGTCTCCGAGCGCCACTTCCAGACCGAGCGCCTGGGTCAGTGGACCAAGGGCAAGTCGCATGACACGTTCGGTCCGCTCGGACCGTGGCTTGCCACCAAGGACGAGATCAAGGACGTGCAGAACCTGTCGATGTGGCTCGACGTCAACGGCCAGCGCCGCCAGACCGGCTCGACCGCGACCATGATCTTCACCATGGCCAAGTGCGTCTCCTACGTCTCGCAGTTCATGACGCTGCTGCCCGGCGACATCATCACGACCGGCACGCCGCCCGGCGTCGGCATGGGCATGAAGCCGCCGACCTACCTCAATGTCGGCGACGTCGTCGCGCTCGGCATCGAAGGCCTCGGCGAGCAGCGCCAGGAGATCGTCGCGGCGTAGGCAACGGTCTCGACCGCTGCCACACCGTCATTGCGAGGAGCGAAGCGACGAAGCAATCCAGACTATTTCCGCGGAGACAATCTGGATTGCTTCGCTTCGCTCGCAATGACGAACTTGAACTGCCGCATCCGCCCTAGGACATTGAAATGAAACTCACCTTCTCCCAGGCCTCGCCCTTCGCGCGCAAGGTGCGCATCGCCGCGATCGAGCTTGGGCTCGTCGACAAGATCGAGTTCGTCACCGCAACCGTCGCGCCGGGGCAGGCGAATGAGGACTATTCGCGCATCACGCCGCTGAAGAAGCTGCCAGTGCTGATCACCGACAATGGCGAGGTGATCCTCGATTCCTACGTCATCGTCGAATATCTCAACGAGCTCGCCGGCGGCAATCTGATCCCGGATTACGGCCCGCGCCGCTGGTCGGCCAAGACCGATCATTCGCTGATCAACGGCATGCTCGATTCCATGCTGCTGTGCCGCTACGAGAGGATGGTGCGGCCGCAGGGCCTGCAATGGCAGGCCTGGTCGGACGACCACTGGAACCGGGCCTGGACCGGCATGGCGCGGTTCGAGAACCGCCCCGAAGTCCTGAACGGTCCGTTCGACATCTCGCAGATCGGCCTCGTCTGCGTGCTCGGCTATGCCGACTTCCGTTTCGCCGACTGCGGCTGGCGCAAGGCCTATCCGAAGCTCGACGCTTTCCATCAGAAGATGCTGGAGCGGCCCTCCGTGAAGATCTCGGTGCCGCCGGCCGCGTAGCGACGATATTCCGGGAGAAATGACGATGCGCGACCGTTCTCCCCGCCTCAAAATTCTCGGCGCGAGCCTCGCGCTCGCGTTGACCGTCTCAGCGGCTTATGTGCGAGCTGATGGCATAGCGCCTGGACAACGAAATCTCGCCTGCGGTTCGCCATCGTCGATCGACGACGGCTGGGTGACCGCGTCGCCCGAGAGCGTCGGCATGGATGGCACGCTGCTCTGCGGCATCGCCGCGCGGCTCGAGCAACGGGCTACCGCAGTCCATTCGGTCGTCGTCGCGCGTCACGGCAAGCTCGTCTTCGAGCAATATTTTCCCGGATACGATCAGCCCTGGGGACAGCCGGAAGGCCAACACGAGTTCACGGCCACCACCAAGCACGACATGCGCTCGGCATCCAAGAGCGTGACGTCGCTGCTGGTCGGCATCGCTATCGACCGCAAGCTGATCGCCAGCGCCGATGAGCCCGTGCTGAAATTTTTCCCCGACTACCAGGCCGAGAAGCAGGCCGGGTGGGAAACCATCACGCTACGCCATCTCCTCACGATGTCCTCCGGCATCAAATGGGACGAGGCGCGGGCCTGGACCGATCCCAAGAACGACGAGCCGCATCTCGGCTTCGAGCCGGATCCGATCGGCTATGTGCTGTCACGACCTGTCGCCGCGCCACCGGATACGCTGTGGACCTACAATGGTGGCGGGACCGATCTGCTCGGCAACATCATCGAGCGCGTCTCGGGAAAGCCGCTGGAAGCTTTCGCGCGCGAGGCGCTGTTTCAGCCGCTCGGCGTCACCGACCTCGAGTGGAAGGCCTATCCGAAGAACGGCAAGGTCGCAGCTGCCGCCGGCCTCCGCCTACGGCCGCGCGATGCGGCGAAGGTCGGCCAGCTCGTGCTCAATCGCGGGCAGTGGAACGGCCAGCAGATCGTCTCGGCAGAGTGGATCGCGCAATCGATCGCGCCGCGCTTCCAGGCGATCGGCTATTTTGGCAGTACGCTGTTCTACGGCTATCAATGGTGGATGGGTCGCTCGCTCGCAGACGGCAGGGAAATCAAATGGATCGGCGCCTTCGGCTGGGGCGGCCAACGTATCTTCATCGTGCCCGAGCTTGATCTCGTCATGATGACCACCGCTGCGCAGTATGGTCAGCCGAAGGAAGGCGTGGCCGCCATCGACATCCTTTCCAATATCGTCATTCCATCCGTGCGCGACGCGCATTGATACCAGGAGAAGCTAGCATGAGCCTCACATTTTCGGTCGGCGATCTCACCATCCATCGCGTCATCGAGCAGGAAGCCCCCTTCTTCGCAGCGCTGGAGTTCTTGCCCGGGCTGACACCGGAGGTGCTGGCCGAGAACCGGGCGTGGATGAAGCAGGCGAAAGCGCTCGACGACAACGATGTGCTGATGCTCTGCTTCCAGTCCTATGTGGTGAAGACACCGCATCACACCATCCTGATCGATAGCTGCGTCGGCAACGACAAGCCACGCCCGCAGCGGCCGGCCTGGCACATGAAGACCGACGATACGTATTTGCGTGCGCTGGGCGACGCCGGTGTCTCGGTCGATGACATCGACTTTGTGATGTGCACGCATCTGCATGTCGATCACGTCGGCTGGAATACGCGGTTGGAGAACGGCCGCTGGGTGCCGACCTTCCCCAAGGCGCGCTATCTGTTCGCCAGGCAGGAGTTCGACTACTGGTCCGAGCAGAACGCGAAGGCGCCCGTGCCGCCTTTCGTCGACAGCGTGCTGCCGGTGGTCGAAGCCAAACGCCATGAGCTGGTCAGCAACGACCATCAGATCGGCGATCATGTTCGCATCCTGCCGACGCCGGGTCACACGCCCGGCCACGTCGCCTTCACCTTCGGCCGCGGCAAGGACGACGCCGTGTTCTCCGGCGATCTCATGCACTCGCCGCTCCAGACGCTCTATCCGGAGCTGTCGATCAAGTTCGACGTCGACCAGGCGCAGGCGGCGAAAACCCGGCGCAGTTTCCTGGAGCGCTATTGCGACACCGATACGCTGTGCTGCACCGCGCATTTCCCCTCGCCGTCGAGCGGCAAGATCCGCCGCAAGGGCAACGCGTTCGTCTGCGCGGCGGTGTGAGCGCTTGCTTCGCCTCTCCCCGCCTGCGGGGAGAGGCCGACGCGCGGAACGCGCGGCGGGTGAGGGGGACTCTCCGCGAGTCCAACGGTCGTCGAATTTGCGGAGACAGCCCCTCACCCCAACCCTCTCCCCGTAAGAACGGGGAGAGGGAAAAGGCCAGAGCTCAATCAAACAAGCTCGGCGTGTGGTTGACCAGCGCGCCTTCGATCTCGAGCATTTTCAGCTTCGTCACCACGCCGCCATTGGCGGAGAAGCCGCCGGGCTTGTTGCCGGCGGCGAGCACGCGGTGGCAGGGGACGACGATCGGGCACGGGTTGCGGCCGAGCGCCTGGCCGACCTCGCGCGACAATTCGACACCGCCGAGTCGCTTGGCGATATCACCATAGGTCATGGTCTTGCCGGGCGGGATGGTGCGGGCGATCTCGTAGACGCCGCGGTTGAAGTCGGGAACACCATCGAGATCGAGCGGAATGTCGGTGAGATCATCCGGCTCGCCATCGAGCAGCTTGACGATGCGGTCGATCGCCTGCTTCACCTCGGCCGTCGGCTGGGCCTCGCTGGCATCAGCGTGACGCTGGTGGATGCGGGTGCGGATCTTGTCCTCGCCGCCCATCGGCAGTTGCACGCCGTTGATGCCGCGCGGGCCCCAGGCGATGGCACACAGGCCGATTTTGGTCTCGAACAGGACGAAATGCTGGTCAGTCATGACTAGGTTCCTGGGCTCTTCCTCGTCGCAGGCCCCCGCTTGTGATCTTCCCGCGAAATGTAGGCTTGGAAATAGTTGCGATCCACCCGGTTTCCGGGAATCTTGCACAGGAGTTCCCCGCGCCTTTCGAGAGCCTTCATGCAGAGCCTTCACGTCAACGGATATGATATGCCCTATCTCGACGTGGGCGAAGCCAGGGCGGGACCGCCGCTAGTCTGCGTGCACGGTTCGCTCAACGATTTCCGGGTCTGGGGCAGCGTGCTCGGACCGCTGTCGCAGCGGCACCGGCTGATCTGCGTCAGCCTGCGGCACTTCTTCCCGGCGCAATGGGACGGTGTCGGCGACACCTATTCCATTGCGCAGCATGTCGACGACGTCATCGCCTTCATCGAGAAGCTCGATACCGGTCCCGTCGACCTGATGGGCCATTCCCGCGGTGGGCACATCTGCTTTCGTGTCGCGCAGGCGCGGCCGGATCTGCTGCGCCGGCTGATTCTCGCCGAGCCCGGCGGCGAACTCGATGCGAGCCTTGATCCGGATTACACCGGCGGTCCCTCGCCGCTGCTGGCGCGTTTCACGGCCTCCGCGGAGAAGATCGCGGCCGGCGACGTCGATGGCGGCCTCGCCGTGTTCGTGGATACGCTGGAGGGACCCGGCACCTGGCCGCGGCTGCCGGCGATGGTGAAGCAGAATCTGCGCGACAACGCGTATACTCTGATCGGCCAGGTCAGGGATAACCGCCCGCCATTTTCAAAGGTCGATGCGGAGTCGATTCTGATGCCGACGCTGTTCATCCTCGGTGCCCGGACCAAAGGCCTGCTGCCGAAAGTGCTGCACGCGCTCGCAGCGCATGTGCCCTACTCCAGGACGGCGATCATCGCGAACACGACGCATCCGATGTTCGAGCAGGCGCCACAAAAATATTCGGACGTGGTGCTGGATTTTCTGGCGGGCTGATCATGCAGACTGTTCACGTCAACGGATACGACATGGCCTATCTCGAGGTCGGAGAAGGCTTGCCGCTGGTCTGCGTGCACGGCACGCTCGGCGATTTCCGCACCTGGTATTCGGTGCTCGGCCCGCTCTCGAAAAGGCATCGCGTGATCGCGGTCAGCCTGCGGCATTTCTTTCCCGAGCACTGGAACGGCGCCGGCGAGGACTACAAGATGGCCCAGCATGTCGCCGACGTCATCGGCTTCATCGAAAGAATCGGGCACGCGTCGGTCGATCTGATGGGGCATTCGCGCGGCGGGCACATCGCGTTTCGCGTGGCGCAGGCGCGGCCTGACCTGTTGCGCAAGCTGGTGCTCGCCGAGCCCGGCGGCGATCTCGATGCAAGCCTGCCAGTCCCGGCAGACATGCCCGCCCATCCACCGCTCGCCGCGCGCACGGCGCTCTCGGTCGAGATGATCCATGCCGGCGACGTCGAAGGCGCGCTCCGGAATTTCTATGAGGGCATCGAGGGCGACGGCACCTGGCGGCGCGTGCCGGCGGCCGCGAAACAGCAACTGCGCGACAACGTCGTCACCTTCCTCGGCCAGCTCAACGAGCAGCGCAAGCCCTACATGCTGGCCGACGCGCAGGCGATCACGACGCCGACGCTACTGATCGGCGGCGGCGCGACGACCGGCAGCCTGTCGGTGATCTGGCGCGTGCTGGCCGAGCACATCGCCGGCGCGAAGACGGCGGTGATCGCGAATGCCGGCCACTGGATGTTCGAACAGGCGCCGCACGAGTATGGCAAGGTGGTGAGCGAGTTCTTGGAGGGGTAGTTCTCTTCCCCTCTCCCCTTGCGGGAGAGGGTGGATCGACGGCGCGGAACGCGGCGGCGAGACGGGTGAGGGGTCTCGCTCCGCGCATACATCTCTTAAAGTGAATTCGCGGATGTAACCCCTCATCCGGCGCTTCGCGCCACCTTCTCCCGCAAGGGGAGAAGGAAGACCGGTGCTCGCCTCGCTACACCTTCCACACGCCGACCGGCATCTTGATTGTCGCGTTCAGGCGGTTCCAGACATTGATCGTGGCGATCGAGAGGATCAGGGTCGCAAGCTCGCGCTCGTCGAAATGCTTGGCAGCCTCGTTCCAGATCGCATCCGGAACGGGGTCTGCCCGATCCGCAAGACGCGTGACCGCCTCAGTGAGTGCCAGCGCGGCGCGCTCTGCTTCGGTGAAATAGGGCGTATCGCGCCAGGCCGAGACCGCGAACAGCCGCTCATCGGTCTCGCCAGCCTTGCGGGCGAGCTTGGGATGCATATCGACACAGACGCTGCAGCCATTGATCTGGCTGGCGCGCAGGTGCACGAGTTCCAGGAGTTTTTCCGGCAGTCCCTGCTTGTTCACCTCGTTCAGCGCCTGCATCGCCTTCATGGCCTCAGGCAGGACCATGACCGGATGATTCATACGTGCGTGCATCATGTCGTGTCTCCATTTCGAAGCCGGAAGTTCCGGCGAGAGGAATTTCGACGGATCCGGTCACATCGGCCGAATTTGTCTCGTCATGGGCATGACGGACCACGACCAGGGGATGTGACCGATGACTGAAGAAAATTTTCTAGCCCGGCAATTCGAGGCCAATCGGGACCATTTGCGCAGCGTCGCTTACCGGATGCTGGGCACGCGCGGCGAGGTCGACGACGCCGTGCAGGAGACATGGCTGCGGCTCAGCCGCAGCGACACCTCGGATGTCGCGAATTTGCGGGGCTGGCTGACCACCGTTGTTGCGCGCATCTGCCTCGACATGCTCCGCGCACGCAAATCGCGCCGCGAGGATCCGATTGGCCCGGACGTGCCGGAGCCGGTCGACGATGCGCGTGAGCGCGAGGCCGAGATGGCCGATTCCGTCGGCGCCGCGCTCCTCGTGGTGCTGGAGACGCTGCAACCGGCAGAGCGGCTCGCCTTCGTGCTGCATGACATGTTCGCCGTTCCCTTCGAAGAGATCGCGCCGATCGTCGGTCGCTCGGTGGATGCATCGCGCCAGCTCGCGAGCCGCGCCAGGCGCCGTGTGCAGGGCGCGCCGGTGCCGGATGCGGATTTTTCCCGGCAGCGGACGATCGTCGATGCGTTTCTGGCCGCCTCGCGCGAGGGTAATTTCGAGGGACTGCTCGCCGTGCTCGATCCCGACGTCGTCGTGCGCGCCGATGAGGCCGCGGTGCGACTCGGCTCGCTGCCGGAGATCCGCGGCGCCACGGCTGTCGCCGAGACGTTTAGGGGACGCGCCCAGGCTGCACGGCCCGCACTCGTCGATGGCAAAATGGGTGTTGCTGTCATCCTCGGTGGGCATTTGCGGATCGCGCTGCGCGTCACTTTCAAAGGCGACAGGATCGCCGGGATCGAGGCGATCGCCAATCCAGAAGCGATCGGCGCATTGGACGTGGAGGTGCTGGAGAAGTAGGGCGCAACGCGTCTTGGAGTCGATGCGGCGGCGATGCTAAGCTGATTGGCAATCGCGCGCGGTGCCGGCGCGCGAGACGCAGAAGGACAGCTCGATGACACTCCGCCTCGTTCCCCTCCTCGCCGTATCCCTGCTCGTCCTTGTGAGCGCCAACGCCACGGCGCTCACGGCCGCCGACGAGAAGCTGAAGGCCGCCGCCGAGCAGGAAAAGGCGCCGCTGATCGAGACGCTGCACGATATGGTGATGATCGAGAGCGGCAGCAGCGATGTCGAGGGGCTCGCGAAGATGGCGGACTTCACCGAAGCGCGGTTGAAAGCGCTGGGCGCGACGACGCGGCGGCAGAAGACCACGGCAGGCGCCGGCGCCGATATCGTCGTCGGCACCTTCGAGGGCACCGGCAAGCGCAAGCTGATGCTGATCGGGCATATGGATACGGTGTATCAGCGCGGCATTCTCGCGACTGAGCCGTACCATGCCGATGGCACCAAGATCTTCGGACCCGGCATTGCCGATGACAAGGGCGGCATCGCCGTGATCCTGCACACGCTCAAGATCCTGAAAGACACAGGCTGGCGCGACTACGCCACGCTCACGGTCTCCCTCAATCCGGACGAGGAGGTCGGCTCGATCGGCTCGGGCGAATTCATCTCAGAGCTCGCCGATCAGCATGACGTGGTGCTGTCGTGCGAGCCGACGGCCGCCTCGCCGCCGGCGCAGAACGATTCACTGCTGCTGGGTGCCAGCGGCACCGCGACTGGAACGATCAAGGTGAAGGGACGCGCCTCGCATGCCGGCGCGGCGCCGGACCGCGGCCGTAACGCGCTGATCGAGCTTTCGCACCAGCTGCTGCAAACCCAGGATGTCGCGAAATCCATCCCCGGCACGCAGCTCAACTGGACGACGTCGAAGGCCGGCACCGTGCGCAACCAGATTCCGGAAGATGCCGAGGCCGGCGCCGACATCCGCCTCACCGTTTCCGACGGCATTGCCAAGCTCCAGGCCGCGCTCGACGAGAAGATCAAGAACAAGCTTGTGCCCGACACCGAGACGACGGTGTCGATCGTGCCGGGACGTCCGCCCTTCGTTGCCGGCGAGCGCGGCCGCGCGCTCGCACAGGAGGGACAGGCGATCTACGCGGAGCTCGGTCGCAAGCTCGACATCGCCGAGATGACGGGTGGGGGGACCGACGCCGGCTATGCCAATCGCAGTGGCAAGGCGGTCGTGGTCGAAAGCTTTGGCCTTGCCGGCTTCGGCTATCACGCCCGCGACGAGTACATCGACACCCATTCGATCGTGCCGCGGCTCTATCTGATGACGCGCATGCTGATCGAGCAGGGGAAGAAGTAGCGGCTTCACCCCACCCCGCCTGTGGGAGGGATAAAAAGTCAAGCATCTTCAATAGATTAGTCCGCCAGAAATGATGATCTACGGCCCGCTTGACGCCCCCGCTCCTCCCGCGATAGTTTCGCATACGGAATTCCGTATTCCGAAAGGAGCCGCCGGCGTGATCCCGCTCGACCCGCTGCCCAATCTGATCGACCAGGTCTATGCGCGCATCCTGGAGGCGATCACGGATCGCACCTTGCAGCCCGGTCAACGCATCCGACAGAACGAACTGGCTGACAAGCTCGGCGTGTCGCGCCAGCCGGTGTCGCATGCGCTGCATCTGTTGCATCGGCAAGGTCTCGTCGCGGATAGCGGCCGGCGCGGGTTCGAAGTCACTCAACTCGATCCCACGCGCATTCGTCAGCTCTACGAGGTGCGCAGCGCCATTGATGCGCTGGCGGCGCGGCTCGCCGCTGAACGGATCGCGAGCGATGCCGCGGGACGCGAGCGGCTTGCGGCCGCGTTGCGCGCCGGACGCGCCATCAACCGCAAGACGTCATTGAACGAACTGATCGCGCTCGACGTCGAGTTTCACCGTGCGATCTATCACCTCGCCGGCAATCCCGTGATCGAGGAGACGATCGCGCCGCAATGGCCGCATATGCGCCGCTCGATGGCGACCGTGCTGTCCGAACTCGACTATCGCGAGAGCGCCTGGGCCGAGCACGCGACGATTGCCGGACACATTCTGGCCGGTGAAGCCAAAGCGGCGGAGCGCGCCGCGCTTGCGCATGCGCAGACGGCCGGACGAATGACCGAGGAGAGATTGAGAGCGACGGAGGAAGCCGCGTAGCAATTCGCGCCGTCATTCCGGGATGGTCCGACGGACCAGACCTCAGATGTGCAATTGCGCAACGGGGAATCTCGAGATTCCGGGTTCACGCTTCGCGTGCCCCGGAATGACAACTATAATAATCAACGAAGGATGCACCCATGAAACTGAGCCAGGAGCAATCGGAGTTCTTCCATCGCGAGGGCTGGCTGTTCCTCCCCGAGCTGTTTGCCCAAGAGGAGGTCGATTTCCTCGCGCGCGAGGCGGTCGGCATCTACGACACTGACCGGCCCGAGGTCTGGCGCGAGAAGAGTGGCGCGCCGCGCACGGCCTTCGCCGCGCATCTCTACAACCAGGCTTTCGGCGTGCTTGGCAGGCATCCGCGCATGATCGAGCCGGTCGAGCAGGTGTTCGGCGAGCCGGTCTACATGCACCAGTTCAAGATCAACGCGAAGTCGGCTTTCACCGGCGACGTCTGGCAGTGGCACCAGGACTACGGCACCTGGAAGCGCGACGACGGCATGCCCGAGCCGCGCGCGATGAACATCGCGATCTTCCTCGACGAGGTGATGCCGATCAACGGTCCCCTGATGCTGGTGCCGCGCAGCCAGAATGCCGGCGACTTGGAGGCCTCGCACGATCTTGCAACCACCTCCTATCCGCTGTGGACGCTGGACGAGGAAACCGTGACGCGCCTCGTCAAGCAGGGCGGCATCGTCGCGCCGACCGGCAAGCCAGGAGGCATGCTGATGTTCCACGGCAATCTCGTGCACGGCTCGAGCGGCAACATCACGCCCTACCCGCGCAAGATCGTGTACCTGACGCTGAACGCGGTCTCGAACTACATCCGCAAGCCGACGCGGCCGGAGTACATCGCGCACCGCGATTTTGCGCCGATCAGGACGGTCGACGACGACGCGCTGCTGCGGCTCGCACGTGCGCCGCGGCAGGCGGCGGAGTAGATAGGTCTCGAGCCCCGGACGCAGCGCAGCGCGCAAGCGGTGCGCTGCTGAGCCGGGGCCCATGCCACTCGCACTTCTCTTTCTGGGTCCCGGCTCTGCGGAGCAGCGTTTCACGCTGCACCGCGTCCGGGACACGATACTTGATCGGATAGCAACATGAACCTCTTCTCCCTCCTCCAGGTCCGCGCTGCCGCCGGCAAGCCGGTGCGCGTGGCGCTGATCGGCGCCGGCAAGTTCGGCTCGATGTTCCTGTCGCAGGTGCCGCATGTGCCGGGGCTGGAGGTGCCCGTCATCGTCGATCTCGACCGCGACCGTGCGCGCGAGGCGTGCCGGACGGTGGGTTGGGACGCCGAACGCATCGCGGCGACCAGCTTCACCGATGACGGCGTGCGCGCGATGAATGGCCCGATCGACGTCGTGGTCGAGGCGACCGGCAATCCCGCCGTCGGCATCCGCCACGCGCGTGCGGCGATCGCGGCCGGCAAGCACATCGTGATGGTCAATGTCGAAGCCGACGTGCTGGCGGGCCCACTGCTGGCACAGGAAGCGCGAAAAGCGGGTGTCGTCTACTCGCTCGCCTATGGCGATCAGCCGGCGCTGACGGCCGAGATGGTCGACTGGGCGCGCGCTACCGGCTTTCGTGTGGTCGCGGCCGGCAAGGGCACCAAATACCTGCCGTCCTATCACGACGTAACGCCCGATGGCGTCTGGCAGCATTACGGCCTCACTGCGGGCGACGCGCAGTCGGCCGGGATGAATCCGCAGATGTTCAATTCCTTTCTCGACGGCACCAAGTCGGCGATCGAGATGGCGGCGATCGCCAATGCCTGCACGCTCGATGTACCGACGGATGGGCTGCTGTTTCCCCCATGCGGCGTCGACGACCTCCCGCACATCATGCGACCGCGCGACAAGGGTGGTGCATTGGAGCGATCAGGCGTGGTCGAAGTTGTGTCATCGCTCGAGCGTGACGGCCGGCCGGTGTTTCGCGATTTGCGCTGGGGCGTCTATGTCGTGCTGGAGGCGCCGAACGATTACGCCGCGGATTGCTTCAGGCAGTACGGCCTGAAGACCGACGCGAGCGGCCGTTATGCCGCAATGTACAAGCCCTATCATCTGATCGGACTGGAACTGAACATCTCGATCCTGTCGGCGGCGCTGCGCGGCGAGCCCACTGGTCAAGCGACAGGCTTCCGCGGCGACGTCGCGGCGGTCGCCAAGCGCAATCTTCGCGGGGGCGAGATGCTTGACGGGGAAGGCGGCTATACCGTGTGGGGCAAGCTGATGCCGGCAGCAAGCAGCCTGAAGATCGGCGCGCTGCCGATCGGCCTTGCCCACAGGGTCAAGCTGAGACAAGACGTCGCGCATGGCCAGGTGGTGCGCTGGAGCGACGTCGAATTCGACGCCAATAACGAGACGGTCAGGATCCGCAAGGCCATGGAGGCTGCGTTCGCAGCGCAGCATTGATCAACCACACGTCGAACGGCTGAGGGCGGCGGCCTTGATTTGCGGTTTCCCTTTCGTCATCCTGACTGCGATCCGGGCCTGACAGAGTTCGGACAAAAAAAAGCGTCGGCTGCCGGCGAACAACAAGCGACAACAAGGTCGCGATCCCTCGTCGAGCATTCGACTACAACAGAGGGGAAACGCATGGAACGTCGTAAGTTTCTGACGGCGGGCGGTCTTGGCCTTGCCGCGAGCACGATTGCTGCGCCGGCCATCGCACAGTCGATGCCGGACGTGAGGTGGCGGCTGGCGGCAAGCTGGCCGAAGGCGCTCGATACGCTCTATGGCGGCTGCGAATATTTCTGCAAGCGCGTCGCCGAGATCACCGACAATCACTTCCAGATCCAACCCTTCGCCGCCGGCGAAATCGTCCCGGGCCTCCAGGTGCTCGACGCCGTGTCGAACGGCACAGTCGAGATCGGCAACACGGCGCTCTACTACTACTGGGGCAAGAACCCTGCGTTCACGTTCGGCACCTCGCTGCCGTTCGGGCTCAACACGCGCCAGCACATCTCCTGGCTGTTGTGGGGCGGCGGCCAGGACCTGCTCAACA
>NZ_JBBIAM010000046.1:0-37500 GCF_054185185.1 Bradyrhizobium sp. UFLA05-153 | reverse complement strand
ACGGGGCTATCACCCTCTGAGGCCCAGCTTTCCTGACTGGTTCCGATTGTCTTTGATGTATCACTGGCCTGGTCCGCGTTCGCTCGCCACTACTAACGGAGTCTCTGTTGATGTCCTTTCCTCCAGGTACTTAGATGTTTCAGTTCCCTGGGTTTGCTTGAAACCTCCTATTTTATTCAGAAGTCTCATACCTTCACTTGATAACCGGAAATCCAAAACCTCTTCGATCGAAATCTAAAGGCCTGGCTTCTCGCATTATCTGGTCGAACCCCACACCGATGTCTTTCGACAAAGGTCTTGGAGTTCCGGCTATCGAAGGTGGGTTTCCCCATTCGGAAATCCGTGGATCAAAGCTTCTTCGCAGCTCCCCACGGCTTATCGCAGCGTAGCACGTCCTTCATCGCCTCTCAGCGCCAAGGCATCCACCGAACACCCTTAAGGCACTTGATTGCTCTCATTATCAATGTCCACACACTCGGCAGAATGTTGTCTGCACGATTGCCAAGAGACCTAAATCTCTAAGGCGCGCACCCTCGATGAATGCTACGTGCAGCCGGACATTGACTAGAAAGACCAGCTTGCTTCGTAAGATCGTTCCGATAGCGAGGCGGTCAAGCTTCGCTAAAAGGATCATTTACAACTCGCAGCCAACCTCACGGTTGAAAGCGAGCGCCGAAATGATCCGGAGATAATGAAGGCCCGCGCAACGATTTGCTGCACGACCCAACTCGGATCGATCTCCTCTTTACGATGTCAGAAATCACGCAACCTCACTGTCCATCCGGACTAGTGGGTGCGAAGTGATGTTTCGCGGACGATTTAGGTGCAAGACCCAGGTACAAGCAGCGCCGGCAATCAAACCATCTGGTGGAGCCAGACGGGATCGAACCGACGACCTCATGCTTGCAAAGCACGCGCTCTCCCAGCTGAGCTATGGCCCCGTAACCAGAAGACGAATGCCTACACTCGATCAAAGTGGTGGGCCTGGGAAGACTTGAACTTCCGACCTCACGCTTATCAAGCGCGCGCTCTAACCAACTGAGCTACAAGCCCCTAACGCATATCCTAACAAGGATTAGGGTCTTGCTCGCGTGCGACCGGCGGCAAGCGCCAATCGTACAGCGCAGCCCCCTGGCGCGTGTTCGTCCGCGAAGAAAGAGAAACGAAGACGGCGAAATCCCGCCAATGGAGCTCAACGATCTGGCGATCTGTTGGCCCCTGATGTTTCTAAAACGGTCCGATAGTGAGCGTGAGCTCTCTGAAGGACCATCCTTAGAAAGGAGGTGATCCAGCCGCAGGTTCCCCTACGGCTACCTTGTTACGACTTCACCCCAGTCGCTGACCCTACCGTGGCCGGCTGCCTCCATTGCTGGTTAGCGCACCGTCTTCAGGTAAAGCCAACTCCCATGGTGTGACGGGCGGTGTGTACAAGGCCCGGGAACGTATTCACCGTGGCGTGCTGATCCACGATTACTAGCGATTCCAACTTCATGGGCTCGAGTTGCAGAGCCCAATCCGAACTGAGACGGCTTTTTGAGATTTGCTAGGACTTGCGTCTTCGCTTCCCATTGTCACCGCCATTGTAGCACGTGTGTAGCCCAGCCCGTAAGGGCCATGAGGACTTGACGTCATCCCCACCTTCCTCGCGGCTTATCACCGGCAGTCTCCTTAGAGTGCTCAACTAAATGGTAGCAACTAAGGACGGGGGTTGCGCTCGTTGCGGGACTTAACCCAACATCTCACGACACGAGCTGACGACAGCCATGCAGCACCTGTGTTCCAGGCTCCGAAGAGAAGGTCACGTCTCTGCGACCGGTCCTGGACATGTCAAGGGCTGGTAAGGTTCTGCGCGTTGCGTCGAATTAAACCACATGCTCCACCGCTTGTGCGGGCCCCCGTCAATTCCTTTGAGTTTTAATCTTGCGACCGTACTCCCCAGGCGGAATGCTTAAAGCGTTAGCTGCGCCACTAGTGAGTAAACCCACTAACGGCTGGCATTCATCGTTTACGGCGTGGACTACCAGGGTATCTAATCCTGTTTGCTCCCCACGCTTTCGTGCCTCAGCGTCAGTATCGGGCCAGTGAGCCGCCTTCGCCACTGGTGTTCTTGCGAATATCTACGAATTTCACCTCTACACTCGCAGTTCCACTCACCTCTCCCGAACTCAAGATCTTCAGTATCAAAGGCAGTTCTGGAGTTGAGCTCCAGGATTTCACCCCTGACTTAAAGACCCGCCTACGCACCCTTTACGCCCAGTGATTCCGAGCAACGCTAGCCCCCTTCGTATTACCGCGGCTGCTGGCACGAAGTTAGCCGGGGCTTATTCTTGCGGTACCGTCATTATCTTCCCGCACAAAAGAGCTTTACAACCCTAGGGCCTTCATCACTCACGCGGCATGGCTGGATCAGGGTTGCCCCCATTGTCCAATATTCCCCACTGCTGCCTCCCGTAGGAGTTTGGGCCGTGTCTCAGTCCCAATGTGGCTGATCATCCTCTCAGACCAGCTACTGATCGTCGCCTTGGTGAGCCGTTACCTCACCAACTAGCTAATCAGACGCGGGCCGATCTTTCGGCGATAAATCTTTCCCCGTAAGGGCTTATCCGGTATTAGCACAAGTTTCCCTGTGTTGTTCCGAACCAAAAGGTACGTTCCCACGCGTTACTCACCCGTCTGCCGCTGATGTATTGCTACACCCGCTCGACTTGCATGTGTTAAGCCTGCCGCCAGCGTTCGCTCTGAGCCAGGATCAAACTCTCAAGTTGGACTTGAACTTTGAACCGGCTGATCACAACGTTTGACGAGGTCCCACCATACTCGCGAAGCGATTCACATCGCTTGCGAACTGACCTCAATGAAGAGGCCATGGTGTTACCTTTGAAACGTGTACCGCCGAAGTCTTTCGTCCGGTCTCGATCAGAAAAGCCGAAGCTTTTCAGAAGCGAGACCCGCAAGGACTCCGCCGTCCACGTTTCTCTTTCTTCATCTTCACTTGTCAAACAGCCCGGGACCGGAGAGGTCCCAACCTTCCTGGGAGGAAGGGTTCCGACACCCTTACCGACGATGAATGACTCCAACCGATTTGTGTCGGCTGTTGCGCACTCAACAAGGTGAGGAGCATCAGTGGCGCGTTCGCTCGCCTTGGTCAGTGACCCGGCGGCGCCGCGCTCAGTGGTCGTGCTTATAGGCCCCTCCCCTCGGCGCTGTCAACGGGTATTGTCAACAAATCGTCGCACGGCCAAAGCCTGTGTGCACTGCGGAAAAAGTGCGGTGATTTCCGAGGCTTACGCGACGGGCGCGTCGGCCTCGGGCGACGCGTTCGGAGAAAATCGGGAAAAAAAGTTTGGCCTGCGAGAGAAAAAATTTGAGTTCCGAAGGGGCTCCAAGGAGCGCTCCCGGCGGGCAGCTCGCGCCCGGCTCAATCGTCAAACTTTTTCAGGATTTGGCGCCGTACTAGAGCCACAATCCCGGGGCGTTCTGGTATGACACAAGCTTGAATCGCTGGGTGCCTGTGGGGGCTGCCGGCGATTTAGACTGGTCAAGGGGAGGCGATCTGAAAGATGCAGCTGCCTTCCCGGGACATTCGAGAGACATCGAGAGACCTTCATCCGCTTCGCTGTTCGTGAGTTCGGCCGGCCTCTCGAGGGCCTTTTGGCTGACGAGCGTCTTCAAGCGGCGTGCCTTTTCCGAAGATCCCCCTTGAAGAGGGCGACGACGGCAAGGCGCGGGAACAGGCTTCGCGCATGTCGGTGATATTGGGGGACTTGGGTTGAACCATAGGGCGCCACGCGGGGGTTATGGGCGTGAGACCGGGATCATCGATCTCGGCCACGAGCCGCCGCTTTCCGTCGATGGTTCCGAAGCTGCCGTCATCGATCGCCGCCGCGTCTCCGTACAGTGGTTCAGCGGCACGATTCTGACCGGACTCTGCGGCGCGGCCTTGATCGGCGGCGCCGTTTTCGCTTCGCTCGACGGCGAGTTGACCTTCGCCAAGGTGCCGGAGCGTGTCGAAGGCGTGCTGCGCGGCGCATTCGGCGCCAATGATCGCGCCGCCACCGTGCACAAGAGCGACCGCCTGCCGCCGCCCAGTGAATCCACGGCCTCGCGCAACGTCGTGCGCGTCTCGACGGTGGCCCGCGTCGGCAACCGCGACGTGATGCGGGTGCGGCCCTTCGTCCGCATCGCCGGCAACCTCTCGATGACGGCGAGCGATCTGTCGGCCAAGATCCCGCCGTTCAATGCCCAGCGCCTTCTGACCGATGTCGGCGCCGACCCGAAGACCGCATCCGACGATCCCAACAATCCCGAGGCGGTCGAGCCCGACGCCGAAGTGTCCTTTGTCACCAAGGACCTGTCGCCGGTGCTGCCCAAAGCCAAGATTTCCGCGGTGGTGGCGCTCGACGACATCCTGATGCGGGTTCGCGATGCCGCCAACTGGCGTGGCAATGGCGGCGTCCGTTATGCCGCGCTCGCCACCGCCGACGTCTCGGGCGCGACCGGCCCGTCCGACATGAAGATGGCCTACGCCACCGAGGCGCCCTCGGCGGACCCCTATGCCGGCTTCGAGACGCGCGTGGTGCCGGAAAACGTCACGCTGCTGCCGAAGACCAAGGAACAGATCACCGGCGGCAATCCCAACGGCGAGCGCGTGCACCTCGTCAAGAAGGGCGACTCGGTCGCCTCCGTGCTGCGCGATCTCGGCGCGACACAAGAGGAAATCAAGGCGATATCCGCGACGCTCGGCCCGCGCGGCCGCGACGGCGGCCTGAAGGAAGGCGAGAAGCTTCGCATCCTGATGGCGCCCGCAAGCGCCGGTGCCCGACTCCAGCCATTCCGCGTCGTCGTCGCCAACGACACCATGGTCGAGGCGATCGCAGCGCTGTCGGATCTCGGCAAATACGTCGCGGTCGACGTCTCAAGCATGAACACCGTCGCCGACGCGGCCGCGAATGCCAACAGCGACGACGATGACGACGACGACGGCACCGGCGTCCGGCTCTACCAGAGCATCTACGAGACCGCGATGCGCAACAAAGTGCCGATGCCGGTCATCGACGACATGATCAAGATCTACTCCTACGATGTCGATTTCCAGCGCAAGGTGCAGCCGGGCGATTCCTTCGACGTCTTCTACGCCGGCGAGGACGAGGGCACGGCGGCGGCCGACAAGAGCGAGGTGCTGTTCGCTTCCCTCACGGTCGGCGGCGAGACCAAGAAATACTACCGCTTCCAGAGCCCCGACGACGGCGTCGTCGACTACTACGACGAGACCGGCAAGAGCGCGAAGAAGTTCCTGGTCCGCAAGCCCGTCAACAGCGCCATCATGCGCTCCGGCTTCGGCGGCCGCCGCCACCCGATCCTCGGCTACGTAAAGATGCACACCGGCGTCGACTGGGCCACCGCCTACGGCACACCAATCTTCGCCGCCGGCAACGGCGTGATCGAGAAGGCCCAGCTCGAAGGCGGCTACGGCAAGTACGTCCGCATCAAGCACAACAACGGCTACGAGACCGCCTACGGCCACATGTCGGCGTTCGCGAAGGGCATGGAGCCCGGCAAGCAGGTGCGGCAAGGCCAGGTGATCGGCTTCGTCGGCTCGACCGGCCAGTCGACCGGACCCCACGTTCACTACGAAATCCTGGTCAACGGCCGCTTCGTCGACCCGATGCGCGTCAAGCTGCCGCGCGGTCGCTCGCTCGAAGGGCCGATCATGGCGGGCTTCGAAAAGGAGCGCGACCGCATCGAGGCGATGATGAGCAACCGCTCGAGCGGCATCGCCCGCATCTCGGATGCGACCGGCGGCCCGCTCCAGGTCACTAACCGCTAAGTCACTAATCGCGAAGTCACCAACCGGTAATTTTTCTTGAGACCCGGCCTTTTCACGGCCGGGTTCCGTCCTACCTCCCCAGTTGTGGAACTGATCGGCGGCGTCTCGATTGACCCGCGCGACCTGTTTGAGCCGTTGAGCCAGAGGAGGACCAACCATGCGGCGCCTCTCACGCGAAGACGTCACCAAGGCCGTCAGCGGGGCTGATGACGTCACCATCGCCCAGATCATCGGAACCGGGGCGACCATCGAAGAACTCGCCGAAGCCCAGGCCTGGCTCGCCAATGACGAGCCCATGATCAACGACCTGCGGCCTCTGGCACAGGGCCGCGTGCGCGAGCTGGTGGATATCCTGTCGGAACTCGAACAGGACGACGACGAGCAAGGCCCGGCCAATCCGGGCGCCGTGTCGGCAGCCAGCTAGCCAGCCGGATCTGACAAAACAAATTCGCCCCGGAGAGGACGACCTCTCCGGGGCGGTTCGTTGTTTGAGGCGACAGGGACGATCAGTTCAACTTCCTCTTCGGCACCGGCGCCTCGAACTGGGCGATCTCGGCCGTCTGCTGCGCCTTGCCGTTGAAGGTCAGCACGTTGCCCTCGGTGGAGATCGCAACAGTGTCGCCGTCCTTCACGTCACCGGCCAGGATCATCTCGGCGAGCGGATCCTGGAGGTAACGCTGGATCACCCGCTTCAGCGGCCGCGCGCCGTAGGCCGGATCCCAGCCCTTGGCAGCGAGCCAGTCGCGGCCTGCGCCATCCAGCGTCAGCGCGATCTTGCGATCGGTGAGCAGCTTCTGCAGTCGGGCGAACTGGATCTCGACGATCCGGCCCATCTCGCTCTTCTGCAGGCGATGGAACAGGATGATCTCGTCGACGCGGTTGAGGAACTCCGGCCTGAAATGCGCCCGAACCGTTCCCATCACGTGCTCACGCACGGCAGAGGTGTCTTCGCCCTCCGGTTGATTCACCAGGAATTCCGAACCGAGGTTCGAGGTCATGATGATCAGCGTGTTGCGGAAATCGACGGTACGGCCCTGGCCGTCGGTGAGGCGGCCATCGTCGAGCACCTGCAACAGGACGTTGAACACATCAGGATGCGCCTTCTCGATCTCGTCGAACAGCACCACCTGGTAAGGCCGGCGCCGCACCGCTTCGGTGAGCGCGCCGCCCTCGTCGTAGCCGACATAGCCCGGAGGCGCGCCGATCAGCCGCGAGACCGAGTGCTTCTCCATGTATTCGGACATGTCGAGGCGGACCATCGCGGTCTCGTCGTTGAACAGATACTCGGCGAGCGCCTTGGTCAGCTCGGTCTTGCCGACGCCGGTGGGGCCTAAGAACATGAACGAGCCGATCGGCCGGTTCGGATCCTGCAAGCCCGCACGCGAGCGGCGAACGGCGGTTGCGACCGCATGCACGGCCTCGCTCTGGCCGACGACACGCTGGCCGAGCGCCTCCTCCATCTTGAGGAGCTTTTCCTTCTCGCCCTCCAGCATCTTGTCGACGGGTACGCCGGTCCAGCGCGAGACCACCTGCGCGATGTGGTTGGCGGTGACCGCCTCCTCCATCATCTCGCCTGAGCCCTCGCGCGCCTCGATATCGGCGAGCTTCTTCTCCAGCTCCGGGATCCGGCCATAGGCCAGCTCGCCGGCGCGCTGGAATTCGCCGCGCCGCTGCGCATTGGCAAGCTCGACGCGCAGGGCATCGAGCTCGGCCTTGAGCTTCTGGGCGTTGGAGAGCTTGTTCTTCTCCGCCCTCCAGCGCGCCGTCAGCGCCGCCGATTTTTCCTCCAGATCGGCGAGCTCCTTCTCCAGCGCCTGGAGGCGACTCTTGGAGCCGATATCGCTTTCCTTCTTCAGCGCTTCCTGCTCGATCTTGAGCCGGATGATCTCGCGATCCAGCGAATCCAGTTCCTCGGGCTTGGAATCGACCTGCATCTTCAGCCGCGCGGCGGCCTCGTCCATGAGGTCGATCGCCTTGTCCGGCAGGAAGCGATCGGTGATGTAGCGGTTGGACAGCGTCGTCGCCGCCACCAGCGCGGAATCGGTGATCCGCACGCCGTGGTGCTGCTCGTACTTGTCCTTCAGCCCGCGCAGGATCGAGATGGTATCCTCGACCGAGGGCTCGCTGACGAAGATCGGCTGGAACCGCCGCGCCAGCGCCGCATCCTTCTCGACGTGCTTCTGGTACTCATCGAGCGTGGTCGCGCCGATGCAGTGCAGCTCGCCGCGGGCAAGCGCCGGCTTGAGCAGGTTGGACGCATCCATCGCGCCGTCGGCCTTGCCGGCGCCAATCAGCGTGTGCATCTCGTCGATGAACAGGATGAAGGTGCCTTCGGTCGCGGTCACCTCCTGGAGCACGCCCTTCAGCCGCTCCTCGAACTCGCCGCGGTATTTTGCGCCGGCAATCAGCGCGCCGAGGTCGAGCGAGAGCAGCTTCTTGTCCTTGAGGCTTTCCGGCACGTCGCCGTTGACGATGCGCAGCGCCAGGCCCTCGACGATGGCGGTCTTGCCGACGCCGGGCTCGCCGATCAGCACGGGATTGTTCTTGGTGCGGCGGGACAGCACCTGGATGGTGCGGCGGATCTCCTCGTCGCGCCCGATCACCGGGTCGAGCTTGCCGTCGCGCGCGGCCTGCGTGAGATCGCGGGCGTATTTCTTCAGCGCGTCATAGGCGTTCTCGGCGGTCGCGCTGTCGGCGGTGCGGCCCTTGCGCAGCGCCTCGATCGCGGCGTTGAGGTTTTGCGGGGTCACGCCGCCCTTGTTGAGGATCGTGCCGGCGTCGCTGCTCTTTTCGAGCGCGAGCCCGAGCAGCAGGCGCTCGACCGTGACGAAGCTGTCGCCGGCCTTTTCGCCGGCCTTTTCGGCAGCATCAAACGTGCGGGCGAGCTCGGGCGCCAGATAGATCTGCCCGGCGCCGCCGCCACTGACCTTCGGCACCTTGTTCAGGGCCTCCTCGGTCGCCTTCAAAATCGCCCGGGAATTGCCGCCGGCACGGTCGATCAGGCCGGCAGCCAGGCCCTCATTGTCGTCGAGGAGGACCTTCAGGAGGTGGAGAGTCGAAAACTGCTGGTGCCCCTCGCGCATCGCGAGCGATTGCGCGGACTGGATGAAGCCCCTGGAGCGTTCGGTGTACTTTTCAATGTTCATTTTGTCTTTCCCTCGGCCTGCCCCCGGAGCCCTCTAAGGCACTCCAGATGGCATCTTCATTGGGTTTCCGCTGGCCACATTGACGTTTCTCAAGCAGCAAGCGGTCGTTAGCAGCCGACGCTGGCGCCGGCCTGACGCAGATGTGGGAACCAAGTCACGGGAACGGAAGAGGCTTCTTCACAAATTCGTGCACGACGAATTTGTGAGCCAAATGCCCCGCTTGGCGCCAGCAGATGGAATCCGTTAACTAGTCGCCATGATGACCAGCCCGACTGCCGCGATCACGGGCCTTTACCGCTATCCGGTCAAAGGCCTCACGCCCGAGCCCCTGTCCCGCGTCGCCTTGCGGGTCGGCCAGACCCTGCCCGCCGACCGCCGCTATGCCATCGAGAACGGCCCGAGCGGCTTCGATCCGGAGGCGCCGCAATGGATGCCCAAGACCCAGTTCCTGATGCTGATGCGCAATGAGCGCCTGGCCGGCCTCAACAGCCGCTTTGAGGACGCGACCAATCTTTTGACCATCCGCAAGGACGGCCAGGTCGTCGCCAGCGGCGACCTGGAAACGGCAAGCGGGCGCGCTGCGATCGAGACCTACTTCACCGGCAATTTCCAGAGCGAGCTGCGCGGGCCGCCAAAAGTGCTGTCCGGCCGCGACCACAACTTTTCGGATGTCGCTAGCAAAGTCGTCTCCATCATCAATCTCGGCAGTGTCCATGCAATCGAGAAGATGCTGGGCGGCGTTGCCGTCCATCCCCTGCGCTTCCGCGGCAACCTCTACGTTCAGGGCTGGCCGGCCTGGTCCGAGCTCGACCTCCTCGGCCACACGCTGGCGATCGGCAATGCGCGGCTGAAGGTGGTCAAGCGCATCAAGCGCTGCGCGGCGACGAATGTCGATCCTGTGACCGCGGAACGCGATCTCGAAATCCCGCCGACGCTGTCGCGCCATCTCGGCCACATGGATTGCGGCATCTATGCCGAGGTCATCGCAGATGGCGAGATCGCCATCGGCGATCGGCTCGCGATGGAAGAGCCGAAGCTGGTGTGAGCTGCCGTACGGTGGGCAAAGGCGCTCTCGCGCCGTGCCCACCATCACTCCACGCAGGCAGAAGTGATGGGCACGTTTCCGCCTTCGCTCTACGAGCTACGGCGGACAAGTGGCTTCGCTCACCCTACAACTACGCTCCACGCAATGACGAACGTTAGTTCTGCTTGCCTCACTTGAAAACTGGTCGCCCGCTACTGATCAGGTCCAGGAAGCGGTGAGGCTCGATATAGTCCGTATTGTCGAGATTTGCCGGCGTAGCGACGTCGCACGATCATGCAACGGTTCGATCGCCTCGGCACCGGCACTGGTATAGCCGATCGGCAGGCAATAACCGTCGCCGTAGTGCATCTCGGCCTTGCCGCCGACCTCCGCCCAGATGTCCCGGCCGTAGAAGAAATAGGTCCGCAGGTTTCCCATCACCACCAACGCGGAGTCATCGAAGGCGTTCAGGATCAACGAGTCGGCTTCGAGATTGCCGTCAATGAACGTCCCCTTGGCAAAGCCCGTCGAGAACACCGTGCAGGCGACATTGCCGAGCACGACGAACAGCCCGCCTTCATCAAACGCGCCTGCGTTCCCCAGATCGACCAGGCCGTCGACGGTCAGATCGCCCATCACCAGCGTGTTGAAGGCCGGCACGTCGACGAAGTCGGATGCTGCGAGCGGCCCGCGAAGCACGGCACAATCATCCCGCGCAGGTGGGTCGGACCCCAGATCGTAACGGGCAAGCTCCCGCCGAAACCTTGCCGATCCATCGTTCGCCAGAAGCTCGTCGAAGACGGCCCGCGTCACTTTCTCGAACACCATGTACACCCCGTGATCCGCAGGGCGGACGGAGGTAACCGCCAAGCCCGCGCCTCCTTAGGGTCGCGCGAGCTCGACGGCAGGTTCGAAAATGTGCCGGGACGATCGATCAGTTCGGCATCACATAGGCATAGATCCGGCCGCGCGAGATCGGTGCCTCGCGGACGCGATTGCCGTTATTGCCGGAGATCATGATCGGATTGCCCTTGGCGTCGATGCCGGTGATGATGCCGACATGGCCGCCGCGGCCGCGCGACATTACCGCAATCGCGCCGACCTGCGGACCGGAGACACGCGTTCCGTAATGCGCGAACGAGCTCGCCATGTCGGAGCCGGAGCCCTTATGGCCGGTGTGCTCGAGCACCATGTTCATGAAGCGCGCGCACCACAGACTGCCGCGGCCGGTCGGATTGCCGCCGAGATAGCGGCGCGCCTCGGAGACGAGGCCCGAGCCACCGCCGAAGTCGCCCGCCATGCCGCTGGTGTTGGCGCTCGGGTCATAGCTGGCCTGGGTGTTGGCGAAGCCGCTCGCCTCCAACTGCGCGGCGCCGCGCTCGAAGCGCGATGAGCGCGCGTGGCGATAGTGATGATACCTGCCGGCATGGTGCGCGGCGTGATGCACGTAAGCGTGCCGCTCTGCGCTGTGACGATGAGACCGTGCCGATGCTGGAGAGATAGATGCGGCGAACGCCGCGGAGAAGAGAGCCAGCGCGATGACGTGACGCAGCCGGCCGAACGCAAACAACTCAAACATTCTTCATCCTTCGTTGACACCCCCAATTCCCATCGGCCCGTGCGGTGGCCGACATCCGCGCGTCGTATGAAAGTCCAGATGTGGCAAGAGCAAGGCACAATGCGGCATTGCAGAAATTCGCTTCAGGGAATTTCCGCGATGACCCTGTGTCGATGCTGGTCTGATGCTGCCGCATTGCTGCCCACAGCATTAACTGCGATGCTTAACGCGACGGCCCAGAAAGAGGGAAACGGTTAATGCCCCACGCCACGACCAGGGATGATGTCCGCATCTATTTCGAGGAAGCGGGCCACGGCACGCCGATCATCTTCCTGCACGAGTTCGCGGCCGACTACTCCAATTGGGAGCCGCAGATGCGCTACTTCTCGCGCGGCCACCGCTGCATCACCTATTCCGCGCGCGGCTATGCGCCGTTGGACGTGCCGGCATCGGCCGAGGTCTACACCTACAAGCACTTTTACACCGATGCACTCGCGGTGCTCGACCATCTCTCGATCGATCGCGCACATCTCGTCGGCCTCTCGATGGGCGCATATTCCTCGCTGCAGATCGGCCTCAACGCGCCGGGGCGCGCGCTGTCGATGACGCTCGCGGGCGTCGGCTCCGGTTCGGAGCTCGACAATCTCGAAGCCTGGCGCAAGCAGTGCCGCGCCAATGCCGAGCAATTCGAGACACTCGGCTCTCTCGAGGTCGCCAAGGCCACGCGCGAGGCGCCGAGCCGGATTCCGTTTCTGGTGAAGGATCCGCGCGGCCACGCTGATTTCTATGCCGCGCTGGCACGGCACGATTCCAGAGGCTCGGCCAACACCATGCGCGGCTTCCAGGGCGGCCGCCCCTCGATCTACATGATGACGGAAGCGATCGGGCGCGTGGCGACGCCGGCGCTGATCATCTGCGGCGACGAGGATGACCCCTGCGTCGGGCCGAGCCTGTTCCTGAAGAAGCATCTGCTGGCCGCAGGGCTCGCGATGTTTCCGAAGTCAGGCCATGTCCTCAATCTCGAGGAGCCCGCGCTGTTCAACGAAACGGTGGAGCGGTTCGTCACGCTGGTGGAAGCGGGGCGCTGGCCGGTGCGCGATCCGAGGTCAGTGGCTGCGAATTAGCGAAGGCATCATCCTATATTCCGTCATTGCGAGAGCAGCGAAGCAATCCAGAATCCCTCCGCGGAAAGACTCTGGATTGCTTCGCTGCGCTCGCAATGACGAGGTGTAAGCATCAGCCCCTCATCCTGAGGAGCGCGGAACGCGCGTCTCGAAGGATGAAGGCCCCGCCAGTGGCCTCGCCCTTCGAGACGCGCGCCAAGAGCGCGCTCCTCAGGGTGAGGGTCAGCTGATTTTACTTCCCACCGCCGCGGCTCAGCAGAAACACGCCCTGTTCGCCGAACAGATTCCACACCCACCACGGCAATCTGAGCCGCAACGGGCGCCCGTAGAGATCGAGCGCTTCCGCGCGCTCCATCTTCACGCCGATCTCGTCGCAGAGCTGGACGAAATCCTTGATGGTGCAGAAATGGATGTTGGCGGTGTCGTACCAGGTCGCGGGCAGATTCTCCGTGCGCGGCATGTGGCCGCCGATCAGGAGCTGCAGGCGCATCTTCCAGTAACCGAAGTTCGGGAACGACACGATCGCGCGGTGGCCGATGCGCAGGAGATTTTCCAGCACCACCCTCGGCTGCCGCGTCGCCTGGAGCGTCTGCGATAGGATGACGTAGTCGAAGGCGTCGTCGGGATAGTTGACGAGGTCGGTGTCGGCGTCGCCCTGCACCACCGCGAGCCCCTTGGCGACGCAGCGGTTGACGCCCTCGCGCGACAGCTCGATGCCGCGGCCGTCGATGCCGCGGTTTTCCAGGAGCTGCAGCAGGTCGCCGTCGCCACAGCCGACGTCGAGCACCTTCGAGCCGCGCCTGACCATCTCCGCAACCAGCAGATGATCGGCGCGGTAGTGACCTTCCTGTTCAGCCGCAAGGCCGTCGAGCGGCAGCACTTCTTGCACAGACATCGTCAGCTGCCCTTGCCGTTGAGGCCGCGCGCCTTGCCCGCCGATTGTAGGAACGCACGGGAGATATCGAAGAATTCGGGGACGTCGAGCAGGAAGGCGTCGTGGCCGCGATCGGTCTCGATCTCGGCGAACGACACCCGCGCGCTCGACGCGTTGAGCGCGTGCACCAGCGCGCGCGATTCCGAGGTCGGGAACAGCCAGTCGCTGGTGAAGGACACCACGCAGAAGCGCGTCTTGACGCCGGCAAACGCCTTCGCCAGCACGCCGTCATGGTCGCCGGCGATGTCGAAATAGTCCATCGCCCGTGTCAGATAGAGATAGCTGTTGGCATCGAAACGCTCGACGAAGGACGAGCCCTGATAGCGCAGATAGCTCTCGACCTGGAAATCCGCATCGAACGAGAACGTCGGCAGCTCGCGGTCCTGCATGCGCCGGCCGAACTTGCGGTGTAGCGCCGCATCCGAGAGGTAGGTGATGTGCGCAGCCATCCGTGCCACCGCGAGCCCGCGATGCGGATGGATGCCGTGATCGGCATAGCGGCCATTGTGCCAGTCGGGATCGGCCATCACGGCCTGGCGGCCGAGCTCGTGGAAGGCGATGTTCTGCGCGGAGTGCCGCGTCGAGCAGGCGATCGCGAGCGCGGAGAACACGCGCTCAGGATAGGCCGCGGTCCATTGCAGCACCTGCATGCCGCCCATCGAGCCGCCGACCACCGCAAACAGCGTCTCGATGCCGAGGCGATCGATCAGCATCGCCTGCGCGCGCACCATGTCGGGGATGGTGATGATCGGAAAATCCAGGCCCCACACCTTGCCCGTCGCCGGATTGAGCGAGGCAGGTCCCGTCGACCCCATGCAGCCGCCGATGACGTTGGCGCAGATGATGAAGTAGCGTTGAGGATCAAGAGGACGGCCGGGCCCGACCAGGGTCTCCCACCATCCGGGCTTGCCGGTGACGGGGTGCACATTTGCGACATGCTGGTCGCCGGTCAGCGCATGGCAGATCAGCACGGCGTTGGAGCGCTCGGCGTTGAGCTCGCCATAGGTCTGGTAGGCGATCTGGAACGGGCTGAGGTCGATCCCGCAATCGAGCGACAACGGCTGGTCCGCGCCGAAATGCGCAACCTGCGAGCTCGGATGATCCGCCTCGTGCGAGCGCTCCTCGGCGATCGCTGGGCTCGGTACCGTCGTGACGCCAACCATCTGACATCGACCTCGTTGGCGACGGCCCTCAAGCCGCCGCTGACATCAGGCCATGAAAAACCCGGCCTGAACGATAGGTTCGGCCGGGATCGGATGCGTCCCCGGCCTGTTTAGCGAGTTTTTTAACGTGGCTGCAAGCCGGCCGGCTCAAATGACCACGGAACAGGCAAAAACTAGTTGCTGGCGCGCTATTCGTCAAGCCGAGGCGCCGATTAACCAAATGAGGCCCTGCCATGTCAGGCGAAATGGCCGCCATTTCTCTTTGCTTTCGGCGTCCATCCTGCCTAATCAAGACCCATAGCGTCGGCGGATCCGGCTCAGCCGATCCGCCCTTCACGAGCCCCTGACAGACCGACAGATATGTCCCAGCGTCCGCCCGCGCCACCATCGCTCCAGGAATTGCGCAAGGAGATCGATGCGATCGACGAGGAAGTGCATCGCCTGCTGATGCAGCGCGGCGACATCATCGATCGCCTGATCCAGGCGAAGCAGACGCAGGAGGTCGGCTCGGCCTTCCGGCCGGCGCGCGAGGCCAGCATGATGCGCCGCCTCGTCGAGCGCCATCGCGGCATCCTGCCGCTCGACACGATCGAGAGCATCTGGCGCGTCATCATCTCGACCTTCACTTATGTGCAGGCGCCGTTCTCGGTGCATGCCGACGTCTCGGTCGGCGAGTCCGCGATGCGAGATTCGGCGCGATTCCATTTCGGCTTCACCACGCCCTATGTGCCGCATTTCAGCGCTCAGGCCGCCGTCGAGGCGTTGGCGAAATCGAAGGGTGATTTGGCTCTGGTCTCGGCGATCTCGAGCCGCACGCCATGGTGGAGCGAGCTCGAGGCCGAGGGCGCGCCGAAAATCATCGCGCGGCTGCCCTTCCTCGAGCGCGCCGACCATCCGGCCGCGCTGCCCGTCTTCGTGATCTCGCGGGTCGCCGACGATGCCATGGTCACGGAGGTCCAGACGTGGAGCGTGCGCGTGTCCGGCTGGAACGCCGACACGGCGAGGGCGCTGGCGCCGCTCGCCGACATCGTCGCGGTGCCCGATACCGCCTTCGACGGCGCTGCGCTGCTGGTGTCGGAGACTGGCATCGGCTTCGAGAAGATCAAAATGGCCCTGATCCGGGCCGGTGCCTCGGTCCGCTCGTCGGCTCTCGTCGGCGGCCACGCAACGCGCTATACGGTGCCCCCGACCGGGACGGCCAGATCTGACGTGGCCTGAGGCCGCCCCGCATCCTTTCCGGAGTAGACGATGTCCCGCCCCGTGCCGAATCCCGGCATTCTCGATATTGCGCCCTATACGCCCGGCAGGAGCCCGGTGCCGGAGCCGGGCCGCAAGGTGTTCAAGCTGTCGGCGAACGAGACGCCGTTCGGGCCCTCGCCCAAGGCGATCGAGGCGTTCACGCATGTGGCGACGCATCTGGAGGACTATCCGGAAGGCACCTCGCGCGTGCTGCGCGAAGCGATCGGCCGCATCTATGGCCTCGATCCCGACCGCATCATCTGCGGCGCCGGCTCGGACGAGATCCTCAATCTGCTCGCCCACACCTATCTCAGCCGGGGCGATGAAGCGATCTCCACCACCCACGGCTTCCTGGTCTACCCGATCGCGACCATGGCGAACGGTGCCAGGAACATCGTGGCGGCGGAGGCGAACTTCACCGCCGACGTCGACGCCATCCTGAAAGCGGTGACGCCGCGCACCAAGCTCGTCTGGCTCGCCAACCCCAACAATCCGACCGGCACCTATCTGCCGTTCGACGAGGTCAAGCGCCTGCGGGCCGGCCTGCCGTCGCACGTGCTGCTCGTGCTCGACGCCGCCTATTGCGACTACGTGTCTCGCAACGACTACGAGATGGGGATCGAGCTGGTCGCGACCACCGAGAACACGGTCGTGACGCACACCTTCTCCAAGATCCACGGCCTCGCCGCGCTGCGCGTCGGCTGGATGTTCGGTCCTGCGCACATCATCGATGCGGTGAACCGCATCCGCGGTCCGTTCAACGTCTCGACGCCGGCGATGTATGCCGCGGTCGCCGCGATCGAGGACACCGCGCATCAGCAGATGTCGAAGCAATTCACCGAGACCTGGCGCAACTGGCTGACCGAGGAGATCGGCAAGCTCGGGCTGAAGGTCACGCCGAGCGTAGCCAACTTCGTACTGATCCATTTCCCGGCCGAGAAGGGCAGGACCTCGGATGAAGCCGACGCCTTCCTGACCAAACGGGGACTGGTGCTGCGCGCACTGAAGAACTACGGCCTGCCCCATTCACTGCGCATGACGATCGGCACCGAGGAAGCCAATCGCCTCGTGGTCGAAGGCCTGCGCGACTTCATGGGGGGCAAATGAGCGTCGCCCCGCACTTCCAGCGCGTCGCACTGATCGGCTTCGGCCTGATCGGCGGCTCGATCGCGCGAGCCGCGAAGCTCCAGGGCCTTGCCAATGAGATCGTCACCACGGCGCGCTCGGAGGGGACGCGGGCGCGCGTCGCCGAGCTCGGCATCGTCGATCACGTGGTCGCAACCAATATCGAGGCAGTGAAGGACGCCGACCTCGTCATCCTCTGCATTCCCGTCGGCGCCTGCGGCCCCGTGGCGCAGGAGATCGCTGCGCATCTGAAGCCGGGCGCGATCATCTCCGACGTCGGCTCGGTCAAGGGCGCGATCGTCAGGGACATGGCGCCGCACCTCCCGCAGGGCATTCATTTTGTCCCCGCGCATCCTGTCGCGGGCACCGAGCATTCGGGCCCGGATTCCGGCTTCGCCGAGTTGTTCATCAATCGCTGGTGCATCCTCACGCCACCCGAGGGCGTCGACGCAGCCGCCGTCGATCGATTGCGCGCGTTCTGGGCCGCGCTCGGCGCCAAGGTCGAGATCATGACACCAGATCATCACGATCTCGTGCTCGCGATCACCAGCCATCTGCCCCATCTGATCGCCTACACCATCGTCGGCACCGCCGACGAGCTGCAACAGGTGACGGAGTCCGAGGTGATCAAGTTCTCCGCCGGCGGCTTTCGCGACTTCACGCGCATCGCGGCGTCCGATCCGACGATGTGGCGCGACGTCTTCCTCGCCAACAAGGAGGCCGTGCTGGAGATGCTCGGCACCTTCAACGAGGACCTCGCAAAACTCACGCGCGCGATCCGTCGCGGTGACGGCGAGGCATTGTTCGACCACTTCACCCGCACCCGCGCCATCCGCCGCGGCATCGTCGAGATCGGCCAGGATTCGGCGGCGCCGGATTTCGGCCGTCCGCATCCGCCGCTGACGAAGCAGTAGGTCACAAATCTCTCCTCCGTCATTGCGAGGAGCGAAGCGACGAGGCAATCCAGACTACCTCCGCGGAGGCTTTCTGGATTGCTTCGCGGAGCCTGTCATCGGGCCGCGCTACGCGCGGACCCGGTGGCTCGCAATGACGGGAAATCAATACAGCGGCGGGAGCTGCGCGACCTTCAGCGCGCCGAGCATCACGGCGCCATCGGCGAAGCGAAGCGGGAAGCTGCGCGCCTTCTTGCCTTCCAGCATGCTTTCGGTGCCGAGCGCGTTGATGCCTGCGGCAACGCCGACATTGGCGTTCTGCTTCACGACCTTGCCGAGGCCGGGGATGGCGCGGTCGAGCGCGCCGAAGAGGTTGTTGAGGTCCTGCGACTTCACGCCCGGCGCGACGCGGTCAAGGGTTGCCTGCGGCACGCCCTCTTCCAGCATTTTGTCGATGCCAAGTGCGGGGATCACGCGCTCGAGGCCCGTCACCGTCATCTGCAATTCACCGTCGAGGCGGCCGTTGGCCGAGATGCCGAGCGTGCCGGCCGCGACCGCGATCAACTCGCCCTGCTGAATACGCGACTGTACGATCTCGATATGGCCGCCGGCGGCCTGCAGCTCGCGGAAACGCTGCGGCCACGGCTTTGGCGCAAAATCTTTCAGCCCCGTGATCTTCGAACGCACGTCCGCTTCGAACGGCTCGGCGAGCAGCGGATGCACCCCCTGGATGCTGCCTTGCGCGATCTGGAGCACGGTTTCGATGATGGGATTGTCGCGCGAGGATCCCTCGGCGAGACGTCCGTGCAGCTCCACCTGCCTGGCCTTGGCAACCGGTACCTGCACCGAGCCGTCGACGCGATTGATGGCGGGATCGTCGAACACGATCGAGGCGTGATCCGGCACGGCCGGCAGGCCCACCACGCTGCTGCGGCCCTTGCTCCAGTTCACCACGAAGGACGTCTGCGTAACGCCGTCGGTCAGCGTCGCCGGTGCGGTGAATTCGGCGATCACGAGCTTGGGATCATAGACCTGGGCAACGACCAGGATGTTGTCGAGCTTGGCCGTGAACGGCGTCTTGCTCGCGGTCTGCGAGACCAGCGAGACGCTGGCACCGGAACATTGCACCTCGAAGCGGAACGGGAAGCCGGCGATCGAGCGCTTGGCGCAATCATAGATACGGCCTGACTTGGCCTCCTGGGCGCGCCACGCGTCGGCAGCCACTTCGGCCTGGGAAGCGGCATAGAACCAGAAGCCGCTCCAGGCGACGGCGAGAATCAAGAGGAGGACGGGCGCGATGAAAAGGCCCCAGCGGGGGCGCCGCCTGGCGGCAACGGTCATATCGGACATGCGGCGACCCTTTGACCCCAGATGATGGCAAATGTAAGCGAGGTTAGCTTGCTGCAAAAGGTGGAGAATTCGCTTCGCCTGGATGGCGGGGTCCGGTAGCGGTGCCAAACATGTCCGAAAATACCCTCCCCTCCGTCACGACGACCACCGGCGACCTCTGGGTGTTCGGCTATGGCTCGCTGATGTGGCGCCCGGGCTTCGAATTCGAGGAACGCGTGCCCGCGCGCCTGGTCGGCGAGCATCGCGCGCTCTGCGTCTATTCCTTCGTCCATCGCGGCACGCCGGAGAAGCCGGGCCTCGTGCTCGGGCTCGACCGCGGCGGCGCCTGCCGCGGCATCGCCTTCCGCGTCGCTGCGAAGAGCCGTGCCGATGTGGTCGCTTACTTGCGCGAGCGCGAGCAGGTTACCTCGGTCTATCGCGAGGTCATGCGCTCGGTGTGGCTGGAGAATGACGCGCGGCAGCGTGTCAGTGCGCTCGCCTACGTTGTCGATCGCGGCCATGTGCAATATGCGGGACGCCTGTCGCTTGCCCAGCAGCACCGCCACGTGCTGCAGGGTCACGGCCAATCCGGCGCCAATCGCGACTACGTCACCGCGACGGTGAAGGCGATCGAAGCCGAAGGTTTTCGCGATACGCAGCTGCATCAGCTTGCGACTCTCCTGCACAACGATGCGCATTCCCTGCATGATCCGGCTCCCACCAACGAGCGCGACGAGCGCTAGCTGCGAGAAGGCACGTAGCTCGGCGCACTGCCGATGAGCTGCTCCTGCTCCTTCCGTCCGGCTTCGACGATGCGCGCCGTGGCCTCCTCGATCGCGCCGCGCACGCGCGCGATGTACTCGTCCTTCGGCAGGCCCGGCGGCAGCGGATCCAGGAATTCCACCACCAGCGTGCCGGGATAGCGCATGAAGGTGCGGCGCGGCCAGAACAGCCCGGAGTTGAGCGCGATCGGCAGGCACGGCACGCCGCAGGCCGAATAGATCTGGGCAAAGCCCGTCTTGTAGTCCGGCGGCGCGCCGGGCGCGCGGCGGGTGCCTTCCGGGAAGATCACGAGCTGGCGGCCGGAGCGCACCGCATCGCGCGCCCGCCGCGTCATGTCCAGGAGCGCCTTGACGCCGGCGCTGCGATCGATCGCGATCATGCCGGTCTTGCCCAGGAACTGACCGAACACCGGAATGTGCATGAGCTGGCGCTTGAGGATGAAGATCGGCCGGTCGAAGAAGTGCAGCAGCCCGAACGTCTCCCAGAACGACTGGTGCTTTGACGCGATCACCAGCGGCCCCGCCGGGATCTTCTCCACGCCCCTGAATTCCACCTTGATGTTGCAGATCACCCGCATCAGAAACAGCGTCGAGTTCGCCCACCATTCGGCGACCGTCAGCATCGCGCGCGGCGACATCAGGAAGGTCGGCAGCGCGATGATCGCCCAGAACACCAGGACGGCGTAGAACAGCACGTTGAAAACGAGCGAACGCAGGAAGAGCAAGAACATCAACGATCCTAATTGGCCTGTGCGGTGGCGGGCCGTTTCGGCTGCACGCCAGGAGGCTGCTCCGACACTTCAGGCGAAACGTCAATCCCGAAATCCTCGAGCCGCACGCGCAGCTCGGCGGCGATGTATTTGACATATTCCGACAACAGCAGCCGCAGCGTCGAGGACGAGGTCCACCACGGCTCATCGCGCCACTTGTCGCCGACCACCGCAAACGGGATCAGCGCGATCTCCGGCATCGCGTGCGAGAATTCCACCAGCGCGCGCGGCATGTGATAGTTCGAGGTCACCACGATCAACGACTTGAACCCACGCTCATGCGCCCAGCGCCGCGTCTCAGCGGCATTGCCGCGGGTCGAGACCGCATAGCGATCGAGATCGACGCAGCAGCGCATGTAGGTTTGGCTCTCCGGCAGGGTCCGCGAGATATCGCTGACCGTAGAGGTCGGGTGCACGCCCGAGATCAGGAGCCTCCGGCCGTAGCCCGCAGCGAGCAGCTCCATCGCATCCGACACCCGCGACGATCCGCCGGTCAGGACCACGATGCCGTCCGCCTTGCGGTCCGGCGCCAGCTCGGCGCCGCGCATCTGGGACAGGAACGCGACGAAACCCGCCGCGGCGCCGACGAAGGCGATCGCGAGCGCCGACACGACGGTCGCGCGCAGCCAGCCGCGCGGCAACTTCGGCGATCGATCGTCGGTCGGCGAGGTCATATGATGTGGCAGTCCCTTCCCCTGGCAATTTTAGAACGTTTTTGGATGAAGTGGAGTCCGGTTTGACGCGCCGCGCCCTATTCGACATCGTTCAGCGTCGCGAACAGCGTCTGGCGCGACGCCACCGCCGTGATCGCGCCGATCAGGACCGCCTGCACCGCGAGCACGACGTAACCCGACGGCCGCAATGAGAAGGTGCCGAGCAGGGCGGCAAATTGGTCGCCGACCGGCGTGCCGGAGAACCAGCCGGCGATCGACTCGGAGAAGCCGAACACCAGCATGGCGATGCCGCCGCCGATCACGCCACCTTCGAGGCCGAGGCGGAGGAAATGCCGCAGGAAGCGGTTGGCGATGTAGCGGTCGCCGGCGCCGACGAAATGCAGGACCTCGACGATCGGGCGGTTGGCGGCCATCGCCCCGCGCGTTGCGAACGACACCGAGATGATGGTCGCGACGATGACGAGCGCGAGGATGCCGAGGCCGGCGAGCACGGTGGCATTGGTCATCGAGCGCATGCGCTCGATCCAGGCGCGGTGATCGTCGACGCTCGCGCTTGGAGCGATCTGCGCCACGCGGCTGCGCAAGGCGGCGAGATCGAGCGTTGTGCCCGGCTGCACGCGGGCGATGATCATGCGCGGCACCGGAAGGTCGTCCATCGATAGGCCGGTGCCGAGCCAGGGCTCGAGCAGCTTGCCGGATTCGTCCTTGCTGAACGGCTTGACCTCGACGATGCCAGCCTGCGCGCGCATCGCTTCCGTCACGGCAGTGGTGTCACGCTCGATGTCGCGCCCGGCCTGGGGGCGGACCTGGATGGTGATTTCGCTCGCGACATTTGACTGCCATTCGGCCGCCGACGCGCTCACCAAGAGCACCATGCCCGTGGTCATCGAGGCAAGGAAGGTCATGATCGCGACGACCGCAACCAGCGCGCGGCCATGGATCGAGGCGCGCGGCACGATCGGCGACATGTTGCGCGCTTTCGGCGGGACCTGCGGACGCTCCTGTCCGAGGTCGACGAAGACGCCGCGCTCGTCGGTCCTATTCATAGACGTGCAACCGTCCCTGGTGCAGCACGAGCCGGCGCGCCTCGTACTGGTCCATCAACCCGATATCGTGGGTCGCGATGATGACGGCGGTACCGGACTTGTTCAATTCGATGAAGAGCCGCAGCAGGCGCCGACCAAGCGTCGGATCGACGCTGCCGGTCGGCTCGTCCGCGAGCAGGAGCTGCGGCCGCGAGATCACCGCGCGCGCGATCGCCGCGCGCTGCTTCTCGCCGCCCGACAGGATCGGCGGCAGCGCGTCCATGCGCTCGCCGAGACCGACCCAGCGGAGCAGATCGATGACCTCCTTGCGGTAGCTGGATTCGCTGCGGCCCATCACGCGGAACGGCAGCGCGACGTTCTCATAGGTCGTCATGTGGTCGAGCAGGCGAAAATCCTGCAGCACGATGCCGATGCGCTTGCGCAAGTCGGCGATCTCGTCTTTGCCGAGCAGCGAGATGTCGTGGCCGAACAGGTTGACGAGGCCGCGGGTCGGCCGCAGCGACAGGAACAAGAGGCGCAGCAGCGAGGTCTTGCCGGCGCCGGAGGGCCCGGTGAGGAACTGGAAGGAGTGCGCCGGGATCTGGAAGCTCAGGTCGCGCAGAATCTCCGGCCCCAGACCGTAACGCAATCCGACATTTTCGAACCGAACCAAGGCTCAGCTCCGTTCGAGGTGGGGCGCGGCGCACGCCGCCAAACTCTGCCGCATGCGATGAAAGCCTTGTGCGGCCGTTATGGTTTCCGATTCGTTAACAGTCGCCTTGTAGCATTGAAAGAGCCCGGTTCCGCTACGGCTGGGCCATCGCCGAGGCTGGTCCATGCACATCGTATGCCCCCATTGTACGACATCCTACGCCATCAAGCTCGCAAGCCTTGGGGCGAATGGGCGCACCGTGCGCTGCTCCCGCTGCAAGGAGACCTGGGTGGCACGGCCCGAGGACGCCGTCGAGGAAGTGCAGGTGGCGGCCATGGCCGCGGCGAGCCACCCCGAGGACCGGTCCGATCTCGCGGAGCAGTGGAACACCGACGCCCGCGAGGAGGCCGCCGACACGCCGGTGGTCGACAGCCCTTCGATCGCCAGTGACTGGCCTACCGAGGAGACCAAGGACGACGACTGGTCGGAGGCCGAGGCCTCCGACGACGAATTGGCCGGAGAGCCGCATCAGTCCTGGTTCCGCGGGTTGTTCCGTCGCCGGGCCCGGGTCGCTCGTCCGGTGAGCCGGCAGCCGCGAAGATCCTCTTTCGGCCTGCCGACCTGCGCTGCCATGGGCGCGCTGGCCGTAGCGCTTTTGGTCTGGCGCGCCGACATGGTCCGGCTGCTGCCGCAGACCGCGGCGTTCTACAAGATGATCGGCATCGAGGTGAACCTGCGCGGCCTCGCCTTCAGGGACGTCAAGGTGACTTCGGAGACCGTGGACGGCAAGCAGGTGCTGGTGATCGAGGGCGCGATCGTCGGCGAGACCCGTAAGGCGGTCGACATTCCCCGCCTGCGCTTCGCCGTGCGCGACGCGCAAGGCGCCGAGATCTACGCCTGGAACGCGGTGCTGGAGCAGACCGTGCTGCATCCCGGCGAGCGCGCCCTCTTCAAGTCGCGCCTCGCCTCGCCGCCACCTGAAGGCCGCAATATCGATATTCGTTTCTTCAACCGGCGTGACATCGCCGGCGGCAGCGCGTAACCGGCGCTGCCCGTTTCCGCAAAGGTTTGGCCCGATGCCAAAGGTGCTGATCGCCGATGACGAGGAGTCCATGCGCACGCTGGTGGCGCGTGCCATCGCCATGGACGGCCACCAGACCGTCACCGCACAGGACGGCGCCGAAGCGCTGGAGATCCTGACGCGCGAGGACGGCGCGTTCGACCTTCTGCTCACCGACATCCAGATGCCCGTGATGGACGGCATCGCGCTCGCACTCTCGGCCGCGCGCGATTTTCCGGACCTGACGATCTTGCTGATGACGGGTTTCGCCGATCAGCGCGAGCGCGCGTCGAACCTGGATGCGCTGGTGCACGACGTGGTGACGAAGCCATTTTCGGTGGCGGATATTCGCACCGCAGTCGCCGACGCGCTCGCGGCGAAGAAGGGGTAAGGGCGCGACACCCACATTCCGCCGTCATGCCCCGCGAAGGCGGGGCATCCAGTATTCCAGAGACGCCTGACGTCCCTCGCTCTGCCGCAGCGTACTGGATCGCCCGCCCCAGTGCGCAATTGCGCACAAGGCGGGCGATGACACCTAGAATGCGGGCTGAGATCAAAAATCCTTCAGCAGCCGCTCGAGATAGTCGAGCTCGATCTGCGGGCGCGAGGGGTCGCCCAGGCGGCGGCGGAGCTCTTCGAGGATGCGGCGGGCGCGCTGGACGTCGATCTCGCCGGGGATCTTCACCGTGTAGTCGTCGCTGAACTCGCGGCCGTGCAAGGGCCGGCCGAGCGGGTCGGTCTGGTTACCACCGCTCTGCTGGCGGCCGGCGCGATTGCCGGGGCCATCGCCCTGGCCATCGCCGTCGCCCTGCTGCATGGCCTCGGCCATCTTCTGCGCACCCTTGCGCATCGCATCGAGCGCCTTGCCTTGCGAGTCCACGGCACCATCGGCATTGCCTTCGCCAAGCTTGGAGCCGGCATCGCCCATGGCGTTGTCGGCAGCATCGAGACCGCCGTCATCATCGCCCTGGTCGGCATCCTCATCGCCGCCCTGGCCCTGCTGGCCCGGTTGTCCCTGCTCGCCTTGCTGACCCTTTTGGCCTTTCTGGCCCTTCTGACCCTTTTGGCCGTTCTGCGCGAGGCCGCGCTTCTGAAGCTCATCCTGGAGCTTCTTCAAGCGGTCGCGCAGCGCCTGCTGGTCCTGCTGCAGGTCGGACATCGACTGATCGCCCTGCTGACCCTGCTTGCCGCGCATGCGGTCGCGCCGGGAATCCTGGCCCTGCTTGAAGGTCTTGTCGCGCAATTGCTGCTGCTTGCGGATCATGTCGCCGAGCTCGTTGAGCGCCTGCTCCATGTCGCTCTCGCCGCTCTGGCCCGGCTGCGCCATCTGCAAGCCCTCCAGCATCTGCTGGAGCTGGTCGAGCAACTGCTTGGCCGCATCCTTGTCGCCGGAACGCGACAGGCGCTCCATGCGGTCGATCATGTTTTTGAGATCCTGCTGGCGCATGATCTTCGTGTTGGGATCAAGCGGACGGGCGAGCTGCTGCGGATTGTTGCGGAACTGCTCGGCGAGCTGGCGCATGAAATTGTCCAGCGCCTGACGCAGATCCTGGGTGAGCTTCTTGATCTCCTCGTCGCTCGCGCCGCGCTCCAGCGCCTGCTTGAGCGCGTCCTGCGCCGCCCGCAGCGCCTTGTCGACATCGGTGATGTTGCCGTCCTCGATCGTCACCGCGAGCGCCCAGAGGCTCGCAACGACCTCGCGCAGCGAGTCGTCGGTGCGGGCAGCCTCGAGCTGCCTCGCGACGGTGTAGAGCCCGAGATATTGCCCGGTTTCGGGCGTGAACAATTCCGGCGCAATCATCAGCGCATCGAGCGCGACATACACGTCGGAGTTCTTGTTGGCATCGAGCGCCAGGATGCGGCGCTGCTCGATCAGCGCGCGCGCCAGCGGCTTGGTGAAGAGACGCTCGGGCAGGCGCATGTTGAAGGGGTCGCTCTTCGCCTCATTGCCCGCCTCGTCCTTGGCGGTCAATGTCAGCGTGACGTCGGCGCCGGCATAGGGATCCTCGCTGAGGTCCTTGACGGTCTGGCCGAGGCCGTTGCGGGTGCGCGCGTTCGGCAGCACGAGTGCGAATTGCGGCGGCTGGAACAGCGGCCGGGGCGCGGCCTTCTGCTCGTCGGGCTTCTGCGCCTCGGACGGACGCACGGCGAATTGCGCCTCGGCGCCGGTGACGCCGTAATCATCCTCGATCTTGTAGGAGAGCTGCAGCGCGCCTCTGGCCTGACGTTCGGGATCCTTGGCCAGCGAAATCGTCGGCGGCCGGTCGGGCGTCGCCGCGAACTTCCATTGCGGCTGGCCGGAGGGCGCGCGGACATGCGCCGTGCCGTCGCTCGCGATGGCAAAATGCTTCTCGTTGGTGCCCTTCGGAGCCTGTTCGTTCGGCGCAACTTCCTTGAGGCCGCCGGAGACCACGACATCGAGGCTGCCGCCGGAGGAGCGCACGATCAGCGTCGAGCCGGCCGGAACGGCGAGCGGACCGCTCGCGGGAAGCGCCGCGGCCTCCTTGTTGGCGGCCGACAGGATGATCGGCGGCTTGGAGGTGTAGACCGGCGGGGTGACCCAGGCGTCGACGCGGATATTCGTCGGCGCCAGCACGCCGTTCCAGTCGAACGCGGCGCCCATACGCATGGCGCGCTCGTCGCCGGCGGCGAAGAAGGTCGCAACCAGCATCACCACGACCAGCGCGCGCAACGCCCAGGGGTCGTGGATGGCGAGCCGCGGATGCGGCAATCCGGCGCGGATGCGCTTGAGCGAGGCCAGCGTGCGCTCGCGCTGCGCCTGCCACAGCGCCTGCGAGACCGGATCCTGCGTGCTCAAGGTGTCGGTGAGCGTCGTCGCCGGGCGGTGGCGGATGCCGGAGCCGTTGTCCAGCCGGCTCAGCCCCTGCTCGCGACTTGGCCAGCGGAAGCGAATCAACGGGAACAGGGCGGCGAGCGCCGCGACGGCAAACAGGCCAAGTCCGATCGCGCGGGCGATGAAGGGCAGCGCCAGCCAGAGGCCAGCCCAGGATACCACCAGAAACAGTCCGACAACGGTCAAGAACCGCGCCAGATGCGGCCAGGCGCGCTCCCAGGCGATCGCATATGTGGCCCGCTTGAGGGCCTGCGCCAGCTTCAGCCGCGATAAAGCGTTGCCATCGCGGATCGGGTCTGATGGGTCGGGGGTGACGCCGTTCAATCAGCTCTCCAGGTTGCCCGGAACAACACCCTACCACAACGGCAGCAGTGAGGCACCCGTTCCTCTACGGGACCCCGCACCCGAGCGGTGCATAACACGAAGGAGTGACTGGTTGTGTTCGGCACCGTAGGTTCGGCCACCATCCGTCAGGCAAGATAAAAGGAACGCCATGGACAAGAAGATGCACGACAAAGGGCTGGAAGTTCGCAAAGCAGTGCTGGGCGAGGCCTATGTCAACAATGCCCTGAAGAACGTCGACGACTTCAACCGGCCGTTCCAGGAGATGCTCAACGAATATTGCTGGGGCACGGTGTGGGGCCGTGAGGAGCTGCCGCGCAAGACCCGCAGCATGCTCAACATCGCCATGATCGCGATCCTCAACCGCCAGCACGAGTTCCGCGCGCACCTGAAGGGCGCGCTGACCAATGGCGTCACCCGCGACGAAATCCGCGAGATCCTGATGCAGGTCGCAATCTACGGCGGCATGCCGGCCGCGGTCGACAGTTTTCGCATCGCGCGCGAGGTGTTTGCGGAGATCGATGGCAAGGCGTGAGGTCCCTCACTCGTCGTCCCGGGGCGCGCCACCGGGTCCGCGCAACGCGCGGCCCGATGACAGGCTCCGCGCGAGCCCGGGACCCATCAACACAGGAAGATGTGGTTGCGGGGACTCGGAGTTAGCACTTCGCACCACGACTCCTCCCTGGGGTTATGGGTCCCCGCTTTCGCGGGGACGACACTGAATACTTGGCGCTCCGCACTTAGAACAACAAACACAAGGAAACACCATGGACATCGGATTCATCGGCCTCGGAAACATGGGCTTTCCGATGGCGCGGCGGCTGATCGAGGCGGGGCATCGGCTCGTTGCGTTCGATACGCGGAAAGAGGTCCTCGACACGCTGGTGGCGCGCGGCGCAATGGCGGCAACGTCGCCGAAGGACGTTGCCGACCGGGTCGAGACCGTGCTGGCGAGCCTGCCGTCGCTGCAGGCTTCGCTCGACGTCGCAACCGGTGCCAACGGCGTGATCGACGGCAAGCGCGTCAAACGCTTCGTCGATCTGTCGACCGTCGGCTCGCAGATGGCGGTCAGGATTCACGGCCTGCTGGCGACGCGCAACATCGTGCAGATCGACAGCCCCGTTTCGGGCGGCGTCGCCGGTGCCGAGAAAGGCACGCTGGCTGTGATGGTCTCAGGTCCCAGGAGCGACTTCGAGACCATCAAGGCCGCGCTCGGCGTGATCGGAAAGGTGTTTTTCATCGGCGAGAAGCCGGGCGCGGCTCAGACCATGAAGCTCGCCAACAATTTCCTTTCGGCGACCGCGATCGTGGCGACATCGGAAGCGGTGGTGATGGGCGTGAAGGCCGGGCTCGATCCCGCCGTGATGATCGACGTCATCAATGCGGGCTCGGGCATGAACACCGCAAGCCGCGACAAGTTTCCGCGCTCGGTGCTGCCGCGCAGCTTCGACTTCGGCTTCGCCACCGGGCTGATGGTGAAGGACGTGCGCCTGGCGCTCGAGGAGATGAAGCAGCTCGGCCTGTCGATGGAGGTCGCGGACGCGGTCGGGCGTCTCTGGGAGACCGTCATCAGCGAGGAAGGCGCGGGTTCGGATTTCACCGCGGCGATCAAGCCGATCGAGAAGAGGGCCGGGGTGGTGGTCGGCGGGAAGACATAGCCTTCGCGGCGATCGCGCAATCGCCGCAGATTTGCCCGACGCGCCAAATGGTTCCGCACTGTGACCGTGCGTAAGACTGGAAACCCCCAGGCTACTTTGCATGGGGGTGTTTTGAGGGTTTTCGCTACGAGAGCCTCACAGCCACGGCGCGGGCGTGTCCATGGCGATGAGCTGCTCGACATCGATGCGGGGACGCACCACCGCATATTGGTCGCCCTTGACCAGCACCTCCGGCACCAGCGGCCGCGTGTTGTAGGTGCCGGCCTGCACGGCGCCGTAGGCGCCTGAGGTCATGATGGCGAGGAGATCGCCCGGCTTCGGTGTCGGCAGCGTGCGATCGAGCGCGAGGTAATCGCCGGTCTCGCAGACGGGCCCCACGACGTCGGCCAGAATCGTCGGCGCGCCGGCGGCGGGCTGCGCAACCGGCAGGATGTCGTGATGGGCCTCATAGAGCGTCGGACGGATCAGGTCGTTCATCGCGGCGTCGATGATGACGAAATTCTTGCCGTCGCCGTGCTTCACGTAGATCACCTTGGTGACCAGGATGCCGGCATTGCCGACGATCATGCGGCCCGGCTCGAACATCAGCGTGCAGCCGAGATTGTGCGTGATGCGCCTGACCATCGCGGCATAGGCGTCGGGCGCGGGCGGCGCCTCGCGGTCCATGTAATAGGGAATGCCGAGGCCACCGCCGAAATCGACATGCGAGATGTTGTGGCCATCGGCGCGCAGCGTCTGAACGAATTCGGCGAGGATGCGGAACGCGATCTCCATCTTGGACAGATCGGTGATCTGGCTGCCGATATGCACGTCGGTGCCGGTCACCTCGATGCCGGGCAGCTTCGCTGCCCGTGCATACACCTGTCGGGCGTGGACGATCGGGATGCCGAACTTGTTCTCGGACTTGCCGGTGGAGATTTTTGCGTGCGTGCCGGCATCGACATCCGGATTGACGCGCACGGAGATGCGCGCGGTCCTGCCCATCTCGCTGGCAAGGCGAGACAACAGCTCGAGCTCAGGCTCGGATTCGACATTGATGCAGAGGATGTCGGCGGCAAGCGCGGCGCGCAGCTCGGTCTCGGTCTTGCCGACGCCGGAGAACAGGATCTTGCTTGGGGGGATGCCGGCAGCAAGCGCACGCTTCAACTCGCCGCCCGAGACCACGTCGGCACCCGCCCCCAGCTTGGCCAGCGTGCGCAGCACCGACTGGTTGGAGTTCGCCTTCATGGCGTAGCAGACCAGCACCTTCTCGCCGGCGAAGGCATCGGCGAAGACGCGATAGTGCCGCTCGAGCGTCGCGGTCGAGTAGCAATAGAAGGGCGTGCCGACGCTCGCGGCGAGATCGGAAAGGTTCACCGCTTCGGCGTGCAGGACGCCGTTGCGGTAGTCGAAATGGTTCATGGCGTTCGCTCAGTCATCCCGGCTCATCTGCCGGGCTTTTCGTCCAGCAGCGGATCGAGGACAAACGATTTCTTCTTGCCCTTGGCAGCGGCGGGCGCGGCATCCGCGCCGTAGGTGGGATTGAACACGCTCGGCGTCTTCTGGGCCTCGGTCTCAGTATCGGTGGGCGCCGGGGCGACATTCGCCGTGGACGCACTGGACGCGGTCGGCGGCAGGTCCAGCGGACCCTTGCGGCCGCAGCCGGCCAGCGCCAACGCGCTCAGGCTCAAGACAATGATGACCCACCCCGAGCCGGTCGGGCGAAACTTTGACGTCACGACGAGATCCCCACTACGCGGGCCGCACCATACAGAGATTGGCTCGCTCTGGCGAGAGCCGGATGACCATGAAAAACAAGCGAAATTTTGCTCTCAGCCAGATTTTCGCTCTTTTTCCAAGCGCTTCGCCCAGGCCTTGGCCTGCGCCGTCACGTTCTTCGGCGCCGTGCCGCCAAAGCTGGTGCGGCTCTTCACCGACGATTCGACCGAGAGCACGCCGAGCACATCCTTGGTGATTTTTGGCTCGATCGCCTGCATCTCCTTGAGCGGGAGCTCGTGGAGCGCGACGCCGTCGCTCGCGGCCTTTGCCACGATCCGGCCGGTGACGTGATGGGCCTCGCGGAACGGCATCTTCAGCGTCCGCACCAGCCAGTCGGCAAGATCAGTCGCGGTGGCATAGCCTTCGCCCGCGGCCGCCTTCATCTTCGCTTCATCCGGCACGAGGTCGCGGACCATGCCGGTCATGGCGCGGATCGCGAGCGACAGCGCGGCAAAGCCTTCCATCGCGCCCTGCTTGTCCTCCTGCATGTCCTTTTGATAGGCGAGCGGCAGGCCCTTCATCACGATCAGGAGGCCATTGAGCGCACCGATGACGCGCCCCGTCTTGGCGCGCACGAGCTCGGCGGCGTCAGGATTGCGCTTCTGCGGCATGATCGACGAGCCGGTGGTGAACTTGTCGCTGAGGCGGATGAGGCCCACGAGCGGCGAGGTCCAGATCACGATTTCTTCCGCAAAGCGCGACATGTGCACGGCGCAGATCGAGGCCGCCGACAGCGTCTCCAGCACGAAGTCGCGGTCGGAGACCGCATCGAGCGAATTCGCCATCGGCCGGTCGAAGGCAAGCGCTTTTGCAGTGGCGTGGCGGTCGATCGGGAACGAGGTACCGGCGAGCGCTGCGGCACCCAGCGGAGATTCATTCAACCGCTTGCGGGCATCCTGGAAGCGGCCGCGATCGCGCGCGGCCATCTCGACATAGGCGAGCAGGTGGTGGCCGAAGGTGACGGGCTGCGCGGTCTGCAAATGCGTGAAGCCAGGCATCACGGTCCCGGCATGTTCCATCGCGCGTTCCACCAGCGCCTCTTGGAACGCGGCGAGTGCGGCATCCGTCTCGTCGATGATGTCGCGGACGAACAGGCGGAAGTCGGTCGCGACCTGGTCGTTGCGCGAGCGCGCGGTGTGCAGGCGGCCGGCGGCGGGGCCGATCAGCTCGGACAGACGGCTCTCGACATTCATATGGATGTCCTCGAGCGCGCGCTTGAACTCGAAGCCTCCCTTGCCGATCTCTGACAAAATCGTGTCTAGACCCTTGCCGATATTTTTCGCATCAGAGGCCGTGATGATGCCCTGCGTAGCGAGCATCGCGGCATGGGCCTTGGACGCGGCAATGTCCTGGGCGAAGAGGTGACGATCGACGTCGATGGAGACGTTGATTTCCTCCATGATCTCATCGGGACGTTCCGAGAACCGGCCGCCCCACATCTTGTTGCTCATGATCCCCTGCTCACGCCTTGCTTCTCGCTTGCTGCGGCCGTGCCGCACGTTTGCTGACTGCTGCCAGCCGTATTAAGAGGCCCCTGATAGCCATATCTGCGACCGGATGACAAACGATATGCTCGACCCCAACGATATGCTCGACCAGCGGAAAGCGCGCTCTGCCACGCGCCGGATCCCCCTCGTGATCGCCACTGTGGCGGTCGGGGGCCTGGTCGGCTTTGCCGCGCTGTACGGGTTGGGCCTGAAGCGGGGGCCGGCGGGCGATCCGGTCTGCCGCGCCGCGGTCCAGACCGCCAATAGGATCGCGCCGCTCGCCCACGGCGAGGTGGCCGCGCTGACCATGGCGACCGCGCCGTTGAAGCTGCCGGACCTCGCCTTCGAGGACGCCGAGGGCAAGCCGAAAAAGCTGTCCGATTTCCGCGGCAAGACGGTGCTGGTGAACCTCTGGGCGACCTGGTGCGTGCCCTGCCGCAAGGAGATGCCGGCGCTGGAAGGGCTCCAGGTCACGCTTGGCGGCGAGAATTTCCAGGTGGTGGCAATCAATATCGACACCCGCGACCCCGAGAAGCCCAAAAACTTCCTGAAAGAGGCCGGCATCACCCGCCTCGGCTACTTCAGTGACCAGAAAGCCAAGACCTTTCAGGATCTTAAAGCCATAGGCCGGGCACTGGGCATGCCGACCTCGGTGCTGGTCGACCCGCAAGGCTGCGAGATCGCCACGATCGCCGGCCCCGCAGAATGGTCCAGCGACGACGCGCTGAGGCTGATCCAGGCGGCAATGAAGCCGGTCGCCGCGTCGCTTTAAGCTGTGACGTTGAGATTGCTGCCGATGCCGGCGCCGACATTGGCGAGCGAGGGCTGGCCGGCGCCGAGCAGGGTCAGGACGGCGGATTTCTCCGCATCCATGTTCTGCTTCGTCACGGTCGCCGCGATGTTCGACTGCAACGCGCCTTGCTGAGCGGTCAGCATGCTGCTGACCATGGCGATCATGTCCATACGTAGACCCTCGTACGGCGGCAGCCTAGGCGCGAGGGGTTAACGAGAGGTGAGCGGGGCCGTCAAGCGCGAAGCGGACCTGTTGAATGGACCGGCTTACCGCGTCGGGACCGGCTTGGCGCCGCGGTAGTCGTAGAAGCCGCGCTGCGTCTTGCGGCCGAGCCAGCCGGCTTCGACGTATTTCACCAGCAGCGGGCACGGGCGGTATTTTGAGTCGGCCAGCCCCTCATGCAGCACCTGCATGATTGAGAGGCAGGTATCGAGGCCGATGAAATCGGCCAGCTCCAGCGGGCCCATCGGATGATGCGCGCCCAGCTTCATCGCCGCGTCGATCGCCTCGACGTTTCCGACACCTTCATAGAGCGTGTAGATCGCCTCGTTGATCATCGGCAGCAGAATGCGGTTGACGATGAAGGCCGGGAAATCCTCGGAGACCGCGACCTGCTTGCCGAGCTTGGCGACGAATGCCTTGGAGGCCTCGAAGGTGGAATCATCGGTGGCGATGCCGCGGATCAGTTCGACCAGCTCCATCAAAGGCACCGGATTCATGAAATGAATGCCGATGAAGCGCTCGGGGCGGTCGGTGGCCGCGGCCAGGCGGGTGATCGAGATCGAGGAGGTGTCGGAGGCGACGATCGCTTCGGGCTTCAGAACGGCGCAAAGCTCGTGGAAAATCTTGCGCTTGACCTCCTCCTTCTCGACCGCGGTCTCGATCACGAGGTCGCAGTCGGCGAGGTCATCGAGCTTCTCGGCGAGGGTGATGCGCGACAGCGCCTTGGCCTTGTCGTCCTCGCTGACGGCCTTCTTGGAGACCTGGCGCGACAGATTGCCGTTGATGGTGGCCATACCCGACTTCAAACGGTCGGCTGAGATGTCGTTGAGCACCACGTCGAAACCGGCCAGCGCCGCGACATGGGCAATGCCATTGCCCATCTGCCCCGCGCCGATCACGCCGACCTTCTTGATCTCTGCCATAATGTCATCCACCGGAACGGCGCGGATGCCGCGCCCTGCCTATCCCCCGTGAGCCGAGGGTCCGATTTAATCAGAACCCGGGCTCGAAACCTAGATTGGATCGCGCCCTTCCGCGTGCCCCCGCGAAAGAAACCGCCTCAGAAATGAAACACCGGCCGGAGTTGGGACATCCGGCCGGTGTTTTTACGGTGTTTTACTTGCCGAGCTTGCCGAGTTCGGCCGTGAGCTCAGGAACCGCCTGATAGAGGTCGGCAACCAGGCCGTAGTCGGCGACCTGGAAGATCGGCGCGTCCTCGTCCTTGTTGATCGCGACGATCACCTTGGAGTCCTTCATGCCGGCGAGATGCTGGATCGCGCCGGAAATGCCGACGGCGACGTAGAGCTCGGGGGCCACGACCTTGCCGGTCTGGCCGACCTGCCAGTCGTTCGGCGCATAGCCCGCGTCGACCGCCGCGCGCGAGGCACCGACACCGGCGCCCAGCTTGTCGGCGAGCGGCTCGATGTATTTTGCGAAGTTTTCCCGGCTTTGCATGGCGCGGCCACCGGACACGATGATTTTCGCCGAGGTCAGCTCGGGACGGTCGCTCTTGGCGACTTCCTCGCCGACGAAGGACGACAGGGCCGGATCGGCCGCCGCCGCGATGCTCTCGACGCTCGCGCTGCCACCGGCCGGTGCGGCGGCGAAGGTCGAGGTGCGCACCGTGATGACCTTCTTGGCGTCCTTCGACTTCACCGTCTGGATGGCGTTGCCGGCATAGATCGGACGCTCGAAGGTGTCGGGCGCGACAACCTTGATGATCTCCGAGACCTGCATGACGTCGAGCAGCGCTGCGACGCGCGGCATCACGTTCTTGAAGCGCGAGGTCGCGGGCGCGACGATCGCGTCATAGCCGGATGCCAGCGAGACGATCAGCGCGGCCAGCGGCTCGGCGAGATCGTGCGCGTAAGCCTCGCCGTCGGCGAGCAGCACCTTCTTCACGCCTGCGAGCTTCGCGGCGGCGTCCGCCGCGCCCTTGGCGTTCTGGCCGGCCACCAGCACGTCGACGTCGGCGCCGAGGGCGGCGGCCGCCGTCAGGGCCTTGTTGGTAGCGTCCTTCAGCGACGCATTGTCGTGTTCAGCAATCAGAAGCGTCGTCATCAGAGCACCCCGGCTTCGTTCTTGAGTTTCGACACCAGCTCGGCGACGTCCTTGACCTTGACGCCGGCCTTGCGGCCCGGTGGCTCCGTCGTCTTGAGAACTTCAAGGCGCGCGGTGACATCGACGCCGTAATCGGCGACGGTCTTCTCCGCGATCGGCTTCTTCTTCGCCTTCATGATGTTGGGCAGCGAGGCATAACGCGGCTCGTTGAGACGGAGATCGGTGGTGACGATCGCCGGTCCCTTCAGCTTCACCGTCTGCAGGCCGCCATCGACCTCGCGGGTGACCTTGAAGTCGCTGCCTTCGACCTCGAGCTTGGAGGCAAACGTCGCCTGCGACCAGCCAAGCAGAGCGGCCAGCATCTGGCCGGTCTGGTTGCTGTCGTCGTCGATCGCCTGCTTGCCCAGAATGATCAAGCCCGGCTGCTCTTCCTCGGCGACCTTCTTCAGGATCTTGGCGACCGCCAACGGCTCCACATTGCCGTCCGCCTTCACCAGGATGCCGCGGTCGGCGCCCATGGCAAGACCGGTGCGGATCGTCTCCGACGCCTGCGCCGGTCCAATGGACACCACCACGACCTCGGTGGCCTTGCCGCCTTCCTTCAGGCGCAGCGCTTCCTCGACCGCGATTTCGTCGAATGGGTTCATCGACATCTTGACGTTGGCGAGTTCAACGCCCGACCCATCGCCCTTGACGCGGACCTTGACGTTGTAATCGACCACCCGCTTTACCGGCACTAAGACCTTCATCGATCCTCTTTCACTTGAATTCTTGAGGGGGGTTATCAACTGGCGCGGAACCTAATGGCCCGGCCCAGTCCGGTCAACGCGCGCGGAGGCCCAAAAGTTGGCTTTGCGAGCCAATCTTGGCGGTTTGCTTAGCGGTTCTGGCCCGGCACCCAGAGCACGTCGCCGGCGCCATTATGATTGGCCGCGCGGCTCGCGACAAACAGGAAATCCGACAGCCGGTTCATATATTGGATGCCAGCCGCTCCGACCGGCTCGTCCGGGTTTGCAGCGAGTTCCACCATCACGCGTTCCGCCCTGCGGCATATCGTGCGCGCGACATGGAGATGGGCGGCCGCCGGGGTTCCGCCCGGCAGCACGAAGGAGGTGAGCGGGGCGAGCTTGTCGTTCAGCGCGTCGATGTCGCGCTCGAGCCGCTCGACCTGACTTGCCACCACCCGCAACCGTTCGGCTTTGCCTTCACGCTCGGGCACCGCGAGATCGGCGCCGAGATCGAACAGGTCGTTCTGGATCCGGCCGAGCATCGCTTCGAGCTCCGGCCAGTCCTTGACGTGCAATCGCACAACGCCGATCGCGGCATTGGTCTCGTCGACGGTGCCATAGGCCTCGATCCGCAGATCATACTTCGGACGGCGCTCGCCGGAGCCGAGCGCGGTCGTGCCGTCGTCACCGGTACGGGTGTAGATACGGTTGAGAATGACCATGTTTGCCTCTCCAGCCGCCGGCTCTCAATGTTTGAGCATGATCTTATCGGAAAACCGCTGCACACTTTTCCGGATCATGCTCTAGCGGCCCATCGCCCAGACCGCGAGCATGGCGATGACGATCGCCACGAACTGAAACAGTACGCGCAGCCGCATCAGCCTCTGCGAGGTGTTCGGCGAGCCGCCGCGCATCATGTTGACGAGACCGAGCAGCAGCACTAGCGCCACGGCGCCGACAGCCACCGGCAGGATGAAAGAACTCAGGAAGGATGCCATTAGGGGTAGATAACATTGTGTTTGCGGCTGCGCCATCGCGGCGCGATCTGGCTTTTAGGCCAATAATATCAGAAGCTAAGCGGATGATTATCGATTTGAGCCAGCCCGCAGACTTCGCCTCTCGCCGCTTGCGGGAAGAGAGAGCAGAGCAGCGCCGGGGTACGCCGTGAGGCAGATCCGCTACCTCTACCTCGTCGTGATGGACGCGTTCTACACGTTCCTCGCCGACGACGGCTGGGCGATCGCGAGCCATATCGCCTGTCTCTTATACACA